>NZ_JBQLZR010000294.1:0-9400 GCF_052168375.1 Glycocaulis sp. | reverse complement strand
CGACCACGGGTGTTCTGGAAACGTCGGTGACCTCGTATAACTTCAACCCGGACAACTTCTACCAGGGTCCGATTGACCGTTATCAGGTCTATGCCGGTGCCAATTACGAGATCAACAACCACTTCGACGTTTATCTCAACACGCTGTACGTGACCAACCAGGTCGGCATCCAGCTGGCTCCGTCGGGCACATTCAACAACAACTTCAACGTGCCGATCGGCAATGGTTTCATTCCGGAACCGGCCCGTCAGGCTCTCTGCGCCAACCGCAACATTCCTGCGGCTGACTGCGTCGTCGGTGGAACCACGATCGTTCCGCTGTCGATCAACCGCCGTCTCGTGGAGCTTGGCCCGCGTATCAACACGTTCGACAACGAGACCTTCCAGTACACGTTCGGTACGCGCGGTGACCTGTTCGCCGGCTTCTCCTATGACGTCTACTATCAGCGTGGCCGTTCCACGCAGGCTTCGACCCGCGTGAACTGGGGTTCGCTGACCAAGCTGCGTCAGTCGCTTGAAACCCTCAGCACCACGGTCTGCCAGGCTCCTGGTGGTCCGGTGATCGCTGGCTGTGTCCCGCTCAACGTTTGGGGCGCCGAAGGTTCGATCACGCAGCCGATGCTGGACTGGATCAACCAGAACGGCACCATCCAGACGACCGTTGAAGAAGAAATCATCTTCGCCAACGTCGCTGGTGATCTCGGTTTCGCCAGCCCGTGGGCTGTGAACCCGGTTGCCGTGTCGGGTGGTTACGAGTACCGCCGCGTCTTCGCTGGCACGCAAGCCGACACGCCGTCGCAGCAGGCCGGTGAAATCCTCGGTACGGGCGCTCCGACGCCGGACCGTCAAGGTACGTTCCAGATGTACGAGTTCTTCGGCGAGGCCTATGTGCCGCTGATCGAAGACCGTCCGTTCTTCCGCAGCGTTGCCCTTGAGCTGGGTCTGCGCAACACCGAGTTCCGCTCGGGCGGTGAGACCGACAACTACTGGACCTACAAGGTCGGTGGCGAATGGGCTCCGAACGATGACCTGCGCTTCCGCTCCATGTTCCAGCGTGCAACCCGTGCGCCGAGCGTGAACGAGCTGTTCGCGCCGCAGGTGACGGGTCTGGGCAACCTCGCGGTTGACCCGTGCGCCGGTCCGGGCGTGGCTGGTGCTCTGGCGGCTCTCTGCCAGCAGACCGGCGTTCCTGCCGGTGCCATCGGTGTCCTTCCGCAGCCGTCGGCCGGTCAGGTCAACGTGCTCAGCGGCGGCAACCCGGCGCTTGGTCCGGAGGTCGGTGAATCGATCACGGTTGGTTTCGTTTACTCGCCGACCTTCTTCCCGGGCTTCACCATGTCGCTCGACTACTGGAACATCGAGATCACCGACGCGATTTCCTCGCGTGGCGTGAACGAGATCATCCAGGGCTGCTATGGTGCCGGCAATCCGGGTCTGACGTTCAACGAGCTGTGCTCGTTCATCGGCCGTAGCCCGACGAGCGGCAATCTGAATGACGCGGATGCCGCAGGCATTCAGCAGCTCATCAACAACGTCGGTGAAGAAGTCCGTTCGGGCTGGGATCTCTCGGCCAACTACGGCTTCGATCTCGCCGACATGGGCATGAGCCCGAACTCGGGCAGCATTGCGCTGGCCTTCAACGCAACGCTCTTCACCGAGTACACCTCGCAAGCCACGCCGGCTTCGGCGGTCATTGACTGCCTTGGTTACTACAGCACGTCTTGCGCCAACCCGGTGTCTGACCTGCGTACGACCAGCCGTGCCACCTGGAATGTCTCCGCGTTCGACGTGTCGCTCCAGTGGCGCCACTACAGCTCGGTGACCGTCCAGCCGGGTACCGGCACCTTCCTGCCGGCCTACTCGCGCATCCCGGCTTACAACTACTTCGACCTGTCGGGTGGTTGGGATGTCAACGACAACATCCGTCTGGTTGGTACGATTTCCAACCTGACCGACGAGCAGCCGCCGGAAGTCGGCAACACGATCGGTGCGACGTCGACGAACAGCGGCAACACCTTCCCGCAATCGTACGACACGATCGGTCGTTACTACTCGATCGCTCTGCGCGCTCGCTTCTAAGCGAATTCGCAGTACCGAAACGGGGAAAGGCGGGCTTCATGCCCGCCTTTCTTCGTTTGGGGCCACCGCTTTCCGGTGCGGGGTGCCTGGTTCAGACAGGCTGTCACCGGAGCGGCTGGCAGACGGGCGGATAAAAAATGTGATTTAACCGCTCAGAAGGGTTTTCAGCGGCGCCGCAAACGGCTACAAGGCGCGGCTCAAAGGACGGGTTTGGCCGTCCGGTGCAGGCCCTAGCGGCGCTCCGGGCGGTTTTGCGTTGGACTTTGATAGGGGTGTAGCTCAGCTGGTAGAGCGGCGGTCTCCAAAACCGCAGGCCGGGGGTTCGAGCCCCTCCGCCCCTGCCAGTTGCAGGTTGTGCGCGCTGATCCGCGCACCCGATAAGAGTTTGAAAGAGGCGATGGCAAAAGCAGGCAAAACCCGTCAGCCGGCGCGCGCAGGCGCATCCGGACAGGGAAGCGGTGGCTCTTCTGCTGCCGGCGCAAGTGCGCCTGCCCGCCGGAAGACGGTCAATCCGTTCAAGTTCATCAGCGAAGTGCGCCAGGAAGGCCGCAAGGTCACCTGGACGAGCCGCAACGAGACGATCGTCTCGTCGATCTTCGTGCTCGTCATGGCGACGATCGCCGCCCTGTTCTTCTTCGGTGTCGATTCGCTGATCGGCCTCGTGGTCAATTTCCTCCTCGGCCTGGGAGCCTGATACGCATGTCCGCCAAGTGGTACATCGTTCACGCCTATTCGAACTTCGAGAAGAAGGTCGCCGAGGCGATCCGCTCGGAAGCCGAGCAGAAGGGCCTGTCGGACAAGTTCGAGGAAATTGTGGTTCCGACCGAAGAGGTCACGGAAATCCGCAAGGGCCGCAAGGTCAATGCCGAGCGCAAATACTTCCCCGGCTATGTGCTGGTGAAGATGGATATGACCGACGACGCCTATCACCTGGTGAAAAATACGCCGAAGGTGACGGGTTTCCTCGGTGCCGGCGCGCGCCCGCTACCCGTTCCGGAGAGCGAAGTGCTGCGCATCATGGGCAAAATGGAAGAGGATGCGGAAAATCCGCGTCCGACCGTGTCCTACGAGATCGGCGAGACGGTGCGTGTCACCGACGGTCACTTCTCCAGCTTCAATGGCATTGTCGAGGAGGTCGACGAAGGCCGTTCGGTGCTGAAGGTCGCCATCAATATTTTCGGCCGGGCAACTCCGGTCGAGCTCGAATACAGCCAGGTCGAGAAAACCGCCTGACTGTAATCACGGTGCGGGAGGGTCCGGGAAAGTCCATTCCGGGTCCGCAAACCGCGCCACCCGCGCCTCGCATGACGGGCCCTCAGGGGCCGGTCCGGGAGGTTTCTTGAAACCGGGGTCCGCCCCGCAAAGAGTGACAGGGACATGGCCAAGAAGATTACCGGCTATATCAAGCTGCAGGTTCCCGCCGGAGCCGCTAACCCCTCGCCGCCGATCGGCCCGGCGCTGGGTCAGCGCGGCGTGAACATCATGGAGTTCTGCAAGGCGTTCAACGCCAAGACGCAAGAGATGGAAAAAGGGATGCCCATCCCGACCGTCATCACCGTCTATCAGGACAAGTCTTTCACCTTCGAGACCAAGACGCCGCCGGCGAGCTTCCTTCTGAAGAAGGCCGCCAAGGTGCAAAAGGGCAGCGCCACGACCGGCAAGTCCGGTCCGATCGGCAAGGTCACGCGCGCCCAATGCCGCGAGATTGCGGAAATGAAGATGAAGGATCTCAACGCCAACGATCTCGATCAGGCGACGAGCATCATTGAAGGTTCGGCCCGGTCCATGGGCCTGGAAGTGACGGGGTAAGCGGACATGGCCAAGATCGCAAAACGCGTTGCCGCATCCCGTGAAGGGCTGGACCGCAACAAGCTGCACACGATTGACGAGGCTGTTGCCCTCGTGAAGTCGAAAGCCAGCGCCAAGTTCAACGAGACGGTCGAGATTTCCGTCAATCTGGGCGTCGATCCGCGTCACGCTGACCAGATGGTCCGCGGCGTGTGCCCGCTGCCGAACGGCACCGGCCGTACGGCGCGTGTGGCCGTTTTCGCCAAGGGCGCGAAGGCGGAAGAAGCCAAGAAGGCAGGCGCGGACATCGTCGGCGCCGAGGATCTGGTGGAAACCGTCCAGGCTGGCAATATCGACTTTGACAAGGTGATCGCCACCCCGGACATGATGCCGCTCGTCGGCCGTCTGGGTAAGGTGCTCGGCCCGCGCGGCATGATGCCGAACCCGAAAGTGGGAACGGTGACCATGGACGTGGCCAAGGCCATCGAGCAGTCCAAGGGCGGCGCGGTGGAGTTCCGTGTCGAAAAGGCGGGCATCGTGCACGCCGGTATCGGCAAGGCGAGCTTCTCCGAAGCCCAGCTGGCGGAAAACATCCGCGCCCTGCTGGACTCGCTGAACAAGGCCAAGCCGTCGGGCGCCAAAGGTCAGTATATCCGCAAGATCTCGCTCAGCTCGACCATGGGTCCGGGCGTGAAGATCGACGTGTCGGAAGCGGGCAGCCCGGTCAACGCCGCTGCCTGATTGAATGCATCGAGTTTCCAGAACCGGGCGATGCCCGGTTCTGGCGGCTTGCAGGAAAGGGCTTTGCCTTGACCTGCCAGCCACCTGTCCGAGACCGCAGGGGCGCGAAGGGCTTTGCCCGGACCGCTTAATCACAGACGACGGCCCTGCGCAGACGGGAGTACGGAACTACCTGTTTTTCGCGTGTCATGCGCGGCAAGCGGCGTCATTTCGTTCCCCGGACAGGATACATGGCGGGGGTGAGCGCGTTCCGGGGTGGTCCCGGAGCAAGCGGCGTCCCCATCACCGCAAGATGACCGGCCAGCCCGGTCATCCTGTAACGGGAGACCGCAATGGAGCGAGCCCAGAAAGTCGAAGCTGTCGATGCCTACAAGGGCATTTTCGCCGGCGCCGGCTCGGTAGTGATTGCTCACTACTCCGGACTCACTGTTGCGGAAATGACGTCTCTGCGTGCCGAACTTCGTAAAACCGGCGGGCAGTTGAAGGTCGTGAAGAACCGCTTGGCCAAGATCGCCCTGAAAGGGTCGCCGGCCGAAGGTGCAGCCGACATGTTCACCGGACCTGTCGTGATCGCCTTTGCCGCCGATCCGGTTTCAGCGCCGAAGGCCGCCGCGGACTTTGCCAAGAAGAACGAGAAACTCGTTCTGATCGGCGGGTTCATGGATGCTGCGGTTCTTGATGAGAGCCAGGTCAAGGCTCTTGCCACCATGCCGTCCCTGGACGAGCTGCGCGGCAAGCTGATCGGTCTCATCCAGGCGCCCGCCACGAAGGTTGCCGGGGTTGTCCAAGCCCCCGCCGGCCAGCTGGCCCGCCTGCTTCAGGCCTATGCAGACAAACAGGCTGCATGACGCCGTCTCCGCATCTCTAGTGACAACGCATCAAAACAGGACTGAAACCCATGTCGAAACTTGAACAACTCGTCGAAGACCTCTCCAGCCTGACCGTGCTGGAAGCTGCCGACCTCGCCAAGCTTCTCGAAGAGAAGTGGGGCGTTTCCGCTGCTGCTCCGGTGGCCGTGGCCGCTGCTGGCGGCGCTGCTGGCGGTGAAGCCGCTGCTGCGGAAGAAAAGACCGAATTTGACGTCATCCTCGTCACCGCCGGTGACAAGAAAATCAACGTCATCAAGGAAGTCCGTGCCATCACCGGTCTTGGCCTGAAAGAAGCCAAGGACCTGGTGGAAGCCGGTGGCAAGGCCGTCAAGGAAGGCGCGCCGAAAGCCGAGGCCGAGGCCATGAAGAAGCAGCTCGAAGAAGCCGGCGCTACTGTCGAGCTGAAGTAAGGGTTCGGGGCCGTTTGCGGTTCCTGACACCATCGTCCGGCGGGCGTGTGGCTTGATGCTACGCGCCCGTCAGGGCGTTTCTGATTTCGTCTGGCATTCCGGTCTGCCCCGGGTGTGCCAGATCCGGGTGGCAAGCCCCCTCACGCTTGTTGCCACTTTCACCGGGGCGGGCGGGACGCATTTCGCGTCCCCGTAGGACGATGCCGGGCCATTAGCCTGGCAAAGGGAGCGGAAATGGGTCTGTCGTTCACCGGCAAGAAGCGCATTCGCAAGTCGTTTGGTCGCATCCCCGAAGCGCTGGAGATGCCCAACCTCATCGAGGTGCAAAAGCATTCCTACGAGCAGTTCCTGATGAAGGATCTGCGTTCGGGCAACCGCCCGGACGAAGGGCTGCAGGCGGTCTTCAAGTCCGTCTTCCCCGTCAAGGATTTCTCCGAACGGGCCGTGCTCGAATTCGTGTCCTACGAGTTCGAACCGCCCAAGTACGATGTTGAAGAATGCGTGCAGCGCGACATGACGTTCGCCGCTCCGCTGAAAGTGAAGATGCGTCTCATCGTGTTCGATGTGGACGAGGAAACCGGCGCGCGCTCGGTCAAGGACATCAAGGAACAGGACGTGTTCATGGGCGATATCCCGCTCATGACCGACAAGGGCACGTTCATCGTCAACGGCACCGAGCGGGTCATCGTCTCCCAGATGCACCGCAGCCCGGGCGTGTTCTTTGACCATGACCGTGGCAAGACGCACGCGTCCGGCAAATACCTGTTTGCCGCCCGGATCATTCCCTATCGCGGTTCCTGGCTCGACTTCGAGTTCGACGCCAAGGACATCATCCATGTGCGTATCGACCGCCGCCGGAAACTTCCGGCGACGACGCTGCTCTACGCGCTGGGCCTCGACAAGGAAGCCATCCTGTCGATCTTCTATGGCCGCGTCGGCTACAAGAAGGTCAAGGCGGGCTGGACGACGCCGTACGTCAAGGAAAACTGGCGCGGCGTGAAGCCGCTGCGTGACCTGGTCGATGCCAAGTCGGGCGAAGTCATCGCTCCGGCGGGCAAGAAGATTGCCGCGCGCATTGCCAACAAGCTCGCTGAAGACGGCGTGAAGGAATTGCTGGTTGCCAGCGATGACCTTGCTGGCCGTTTCTTCGCCGAAGACATCGTGAATGCCGAAACGGGCGAAATCTTTGTCGAGGCCGGTGACGAGATCACGGTGGAGCTCCTCGAGGAGATCACCGCTGCCGGCTATGACGAGATCGAGGTGCTCGATATCGATGGCGTGAATGTGGGCGGTTACATCCGCACCACGCTCGCCGCTGACAAGAACGACACGCGCGACCAGGCGCTGGTGGACATCTACCGCGTCATGCGTCCGGGTGAGCCGCCGACGCCGGAAACGGCCGAAGCGCTCTTCAACGGCCTGTTCTTTGACGCCGAGCGCTATGATCTTTCGCCGGTCGGCCGCGTGAAGATGAACATGCGTCTGGACCTTGAATGCCCTGACGATGTGCGCGTTCTGCGCCGCGAGGACATTGTCGAGGTTCTGAAGGTTCTCCACGGCCTGCGCGACGGCAAGGGCGAGATCGACGATATCGACAATCTCGGCAACCGCCGGGTGCGTTCGGTCGGCGAGCTGATGGAAAACCAGTACCGCGTCGGCCTCCTGCGCATGGAACGGGCGATCAAGGAGCGGATGAGCTCGGTCGATATCGAGACCGTGATGCCGCACGACCTGGTCAACGCCAAGCCGGCGGCTGCTGCGGTGCGCGAATTCTTCGGCTCCTCGCAGCTCTCGCAGTTCATGGACCAGACCAACCCGTTGTCGGAAGTCACCCACAAGCGCCGCATGTCGGCGCTTGGCCCGGGCGGCCTGACGCGTGAGCGTGCGGGCTTCGAGGTGCGCGACGTGCACCCGACGCACTATGGCCGTATCTGCCCGATCGAGACGCCGGAAGGCCCGAATATCGGCCTCATCAACTCGCTCTCCACGTTTGCGCGCGTCAACAAGTACGGCTTCATCGAGAGCCCGTACCGCAAGGTTGAAAACGGCAAGCTGACCGATCAGGTCGACTATCTGACCGCGATGCAGGAAGCCAAGTTCAACATCGCCCAGGCCAATGCGACCGTGAGCGATAATGGCGAGCTGGCCAACGAGTTCGTGAACTGCCGTATCGGCCCGAACCGCGATGCCACCCTGATCCCGCGTGAGGACGTCGACTATATCGACGTGTCGCCCAAGCAGGTCGTGTCCGTAGCCGCGGCGCTCATTCCGTTCCTCGAGAACGATGACGCCAACCGCGCGCTGATGGGTTCGAACATGCAACGCCAGGCGGTTCCGCTGCTGCGCAACGAAGCGCCGCTGGTCGGCACCGGCATGGAAGCGGTTGTGGCACGCGATTCCGGTGCGGCAATCATCGCGCGCCGTGACGGCGTGGTCGAACAGGTCGACGCCCAGCGTATCGTGGTGCGTGCGACCGGCGACATTGATGCTGCCGCTTCGGGCGTCGACATCTACCGCCTGTCGAAGTTCCAGCGTTCCAACCAGTCCACCTGCATCAACCAGCGTCCGATCGTGAAGGTCGGCGATGTGGTGAAGGCCGGTGACATCATCGGTGACGGTCCGTCGACCGATCTTGGCGAACTGGCGCTCGGCCGGAACGTGATCGTCGCGTTCATGCCGTGGAACGGCTACAACTTCGAGGACTCCATCCTCATCTCCGAGCGTATCGTGCGCGATGACGTCTTCACCTCGATCCATATCGAGGAGTTTGAAGTCATGGCCCGTGACACCAAGCTCGGTCCGGAAGAGATCACACGCGACATCCCCAATGTCGGCGAGGAAGCCCTGCGCAATCTCGACGAGGCGGGCATCGTGGCCGTCGGCGCTGAGGTTGAGGCCGGTGACATTCTGGTCGGCAAGGTGACGCCGAAGGGTGAAAGCCCGATGACGCCGGAGGAGAAACTCCTGCGCGCCATCTTCGGTGAGAAGGCTTCCGACGTCCGCGATACCTCGCTGCGCCTGCCTCCGGGCACGACCGGCACGATCGTGGAAGTTCGCGTGTTCAACCGCCATGGCGTCGACAAGGACGAGCGGGCCATTGCCATCGAGCGTGACGAGATCGCGCGCCTTGGCGAAGACCGCGATGACGAGCTCGAAATCCTCGAGCGCGACATCTTCTCGCGTCTGCAGACCATCCTGGTCGACCGTGTCGCCGTTTCCGGCCCGCGTGGCTTTGCCAAGGGCAAGGTGACCGAAGCCTCGCTCGAAGAGGTCCCGGCTTCCCAGTGGTGGAAGATCGGCCTTGAAGACGAAAAGGCGATGGCAGAGGTCGAGGCCCTCAAGAAGCAGTATGACGAGTCCAAGGCTCGCCTGGACCGCCGCTTCGAGGACAAGGTCGAGAAGCTGCAACGCGGCGACGAGATGCCCCCGGGCGTCATGAAGATGGTCAAGGTGTTCGTGGCGGTGAAGCGCAAGCTGCAGCCGGGCGACAAGATGGCCGGCCGCCACGGCAACA
>NZ_JBQLZR010000293.1:0-7801 GCF_052168375.1 Glycocaulis sp. | reverse complement strand
CACCGGGCAGCTGCCTGGAACTGGCGCGCTGTCTCGATGACGCTGGTCTGCCCAAGGGCGTGCTGAACGTCGTCTTTGGCGTGCCCGCCATGATCTCCGATTACCTGATCGCCTCGCCGGTAATCCGGAAGATTTCCTTCACCGGTTCCACGGGCGTCGGCAAGCATCTCGCCTCGCTCGCGGGCGCGCAGATGAAGCCGGTCACGATGGAACTGGGGGGGCATGCGCCGGTTATCGTCTTTGAGGACGCCGACCTTGACCTCGCCGTGCGCATGTCCGGCGGGTCGAAATACCGCAATGCCGGACAGATCTGCATCGCGCCAACACGTTTCTACGTGCACGAGAGCGTCCACGACAGCTTCGCAAGGAAGCTGGCAGAGCATGCGAGCGCAATCCGCATCGGCAATGGCCTCGATCCGCAAAGCGGGATGGGGCCACTGGCCAATGGCCGCCGCCTCGTCGCCATGAACGAGATGGTGGGCAATGCGCTGGGCGAAGGGGCACGCCTGATGGCGGGCGGCAAGGGGCCAGGCGGCAAGGGCAATTTCTGGGAGCCTACCGTCCTGGCCCATGTGCCCAATTCAGCGCGGATCATGAACGAGGAACCGTTCGGCCCGGTCGCCGTGACGCGTCCCTTTTCCAGCTTTGACGAGGTGGTCGCACAAGCGAACCGGCTGCCCTATGGCCTTGCTGCCTACGCCTATACCCGCTCCTCGCGCACGGCTGCCGATATCGGCGATGCTATCGAGGCCGGCATGATCGGCATCAATTTCTCCATCCTGACTGGGCCGGAAACGCATTTCGGCGGGGTGAAGGATAGCGGGCACGGTTCCGAGGGCGGGATCGAAGGGCTCGATGCCTATCTCGTGCCCAAATACATCGCACACGGCTAGGGGAAGGAGCGCATCCATGGCGCACCACGAGGACTTTGCTGATCTGATTGATGACCGCCCGGATGAGGGTGTCTTCCGCGTTCACCGGCGCGTCTTTACCGATCCGGAGCTCTTCGAACTGGAGATGAAATACATCTTCGAGAGCGGCTGGGTGTTTGTCGGTCTCGCCTCTCAATTGGCCAGGCCACACGACTTCTTCACCACAACCATTGGCCGCCACCAGATACTGGTGACGCGCAATGGCGAGGGCGAAATCAAGGCGTTTCACAATTCCTGCCCGCACAAGGGCGCGCGCATCTGCCAGCACGAGGCTGGCAACGCAAAGCTGCATGTCTGCCCCTACCATAGCTGGTCCTTTGACAGCTCCGGCCGCAACCGCGCCATCAAGGGCAAGGCCGCTGGCGCGTATAGCGAGGCCTTCGAGGCCGCCAGTCACGACCTCTTTACGGTGGCCGCCTTTGGCGAGTATCGCGGCTTCCTCTTTGCCAGCCTCAGTGCCGATGTGCCGCCTCTGGAGGAGTATCTTGGCGATGCGCGCCCGCTCATCGATCTCATCGCTGACCAGAGCCCGGACGGCATGGAGCTCGTCCCCGGATCGGTCAGCTTCACCTTCGATGCCAACTGGAAGCTGCAGCTGGAGAACTGCTCCGACCAGTATCACTTCTCCTCGGTACACCCGTCCTATCTGCGCATTCTCGACCGGCGCACGCAGCGTGCGTATGAAGGCTCGACCCGCAATATGTGGGACGTGAACAAGCGCGAAGAGGAAAAGCCCGGGGAGCCGACCGGCGGCACCTATAATTTCTCGCAAGGCCATGTTCTTAACTGGCGCATGCCCGATACGCCTGAAGCCCTGCCGCTCTATGAGCGCAGCGACGAGCTGGCGGCCCGCGTCGGCGAAGCCAAACGTGACTGGATGTTCTACTCGCGCAACCTGACGCTGTTTCCGAACGTCCAGTTTGCCGAGAACGCGTCCAGCCAGCTGCGCATCATCCGGCCGATATCGGTGAACCGCACCGAGATGCGTACCTTCTGCATCGCCCCCAAGGGTGAAAGCGCCGAGGCCCGGCGCGTACGCATCCGCCAGTATGAAGATTTCTTCAATCCGACAGGCCTGGCAACGCCTGATGACGCTGTCGTCTATGAGGCGTGTCAGGAGGGCTATGTGTCCGAAGCCGATCCGTGGTTGCAGGGTTATTCGCGTGGCATGTGCGCCAGCAAGCCTGGACCGGACCGGTTCGCCGATGCCATCGGCCTCAAACCCGCCAGCTCCGTTTCGGCGGACCGCTGGCTCAGCGACGAGACCATCTTCCACGCCTATTACCGGGCCTGGCGCGAGCGCATGGTATCGGGCGGCAAGGTGCATGAAGGCGCGCCGCGCCAGCGGAGGGCATGATGACCGCTCTGACCTACGAGGACGCACGCGACCTGTTGTTTGCTGAAGGCAACGCGCTCGATGAGCGCCGCTGGGAAGACTGGCTCGGTCTCTATACCGAAGACGCTGTCTACTGGGTGCCGGCCTGGAAGAACGAGACGGAAACCACGGGCGATCCCGACAGCGAACTGTCGATGATCTATTATGAGAGCCGCGCCGGTCTGGAAGACAGGGTGTGGCGTCTGAAAAGCGGCCTCTCGGTGGCCTCGAACCCGCTGCGGCGCACAGCCCACATGCTCAGCCATATCCAGCTTGCCGGTGAGCACGAGAGCGGTGATGCGCTGGTGAAGGCCAGTGGCTGCGTTCACGTCTATGATCCGAAGCGCAAGGTGCAGCACGTCTTTTTCGGCCTCTACACTTACCGGCTGCGGCAAGGGCAAGAGGGCTGGCAAATAGCAGGCAAAACCGTGCGCCTGCTGAACGATACCATTCCGGCGGTCGCAGACGTCTACATGCTCTGAACGTGCTGGAAGAGGCGTGCAGATGGCCGTTTTTGCGATGGCTTTGGCCGGTTGATGTGAAGCCAGCCCGTTAGTCTGGCGGCCGGAACGTTTGATGAGGTGGATGAGATGTCTGTGTCCTTCGAAGAACTCTCCCGGCGCGCCGAGGAGCACGAGGAAAAGATGAGCCGCGAGCTCGACGAGGTCGTCGTCAAGTCCGTGCTCTACATGTCAGGGGACATCGATCCGGTGGAGCCACGCGCCCGGCCCACGAAGGAGCAGACCGCAGGCCGCCACTTCCTGATGCGAGAGGATCCGCGGCTTCGCAAGATGCCCGACAACCCGACGCTGATCGATTTCTTCAAATACCGCTTCGGGCCGTCCCAGCACCTGCTTCAGAGTGCGCGGCTGGCCATGAAGAACGGCCTCGATGAAAAGACGGTCCTTGCCTGTCTGCTGCATGATGTCGCCGTGTTCGGACTGATCCGCTCGGACCATGGCTATTGGGGCGCGCAGCTGATCGAGCCCTATGTGGACGAGGAGGTTAGCTGGTCGGTCCGGGCGCACCAGGCGCTGCGCTTCTATCCTGACGAGTCGGTCGGCTATGAGTATCCGGAGGCCTATCTGCGCATGTTCGGCGCGGACTATGTGCCCGATCCCTATATCGACCGGGAGTATCAGGCGGCCAGGAACCATAAATGGTACATGACCGCCCGGATGATCACGGTGAATGACCTCTACTCCTTCGATCCGGACTCTTATGTCGAGATTGAGGAATTCGAGGACATTATCGGCCGCAATTTCAAGACGCCCAAGGAAGGGCTCGGCTGGGACAATTCGCCCTCCAGCCATATGTGGCGGACCATCATCGCGCCGACGCGCTTCCTCTGAGCTGACAAGGCAAGGCCATGCCCGCTGATCTGAACCTGCTTCTCCTGCTGGCGAGCGTTCTGGCTGTGGCGGGTGTCGCCGCCGGTCTGCTGGCCGGCCTTCTGGGCGTCGGCGGCGGCATCGTGATGGTGCCGATCCTCTACTTCGTTTTCGGCTATATCGAAGGGATTGATGAGGCTGTCCGCATGCACATGGCGGTTGGCACCTCGCTGGCCGCGATGATCCCCACCTCCATCAGCTCGGCGAGGGCCCACCATGCGCGCGGCTCGGTGGACGCAGAGCTTTTCATCCGCTGGCTGCCCGGCATCATTCTGGGTGTGCTGGCCGGTGTCCTTGTCGCCAGCTTTGTGCGTGGACCGGTTCTGATGACGGTCTTTGCCGTCTTCGCCGCCATCATTTCCCTGCACATGCTGTTCGGGCGCGAGAGCTGGCGCATCTCCGATTCCTTGCCCGGTGCCAACGCGCAGCGCGCCATCGCGGCAGGCATTGCCGGCATTTCGGTGATGATGGGTATTGGCGGAGGCACGTTCACCGTGCCGGTTCTGACCCTGTTCGGCTATCCCATCCACCGAGCTGTCGGAACGGCAGCGGCCATTGGCGTGCTGATAGCGATACCTGGCGCTATCGGCTTCATTGCGGGCGGGTGGGGTCTTCCGGGCCGTCCGCCCGGATCGCTCGGCTATGCAAGCCTGGTCGGTGTCGCGGCCCTGATCCCGACCACCATATTGGCCGCGCCATGGGGCGTCGCGCTGGCGCACCGCCTGTCGCGGGTCTGGCTTCGGCGCGCGTTCGCGATCTTCCTGGGCCTTACTTCTTTGCGGATGGTGGCAAGTCTTCTGGGCTTGTAGGCCCGTCCTGCCTTGCCGCCTTGCGGTAGGCGAGGGGTGTCACACCCATCGTCTTGCGGAAGACCTGCGACAGATGACCGGCGCTGGAAAACCCTGACCTGCGCGCAACGCTTTCGAGCGATGCCGTAGACGAGACAAGCCAGCGCCGGGCGGTCTCCAGCCTTGTCTGCTCGATGAAGCGCGCCGGTGACAGACCGGTTTCCTGCCGGAAACGGCGCGAGAAATTGCGCTCGCTCATCGCAAACTGGCGGGCAAGGTCTCCGACCGGGGGGCAGGTGTCGATATGGCGCGCAATCCACTCGGCGGCCTGTACGATGCGCGGCTGTTCAGCCGACTGGGCGGCAAGTTCGGCGCTGATCTGTGGCTGCTCGCCGGGGCGCAAGCGCGGCACGACCAGCATGTGCGCCACCTTGGCGGCTATGGCGTGACCTGCATCTTCCTCGACCATGTCGATCGCCAGATCGAGGCTGGCGCTCGCACCGGCTGCGCTGGAGATGCGCCCGTCGCGTACATAGAGCGCGCCGCGCTGCAGGCGCACCTCGGGAAACTCGCGCTCGAAATCCTCTTCAAATCGCCAGTGCGTCACGCAGCGATGCCCGCCCAGCAAGCCTGCCGCCGCCAGAATGAAAGCGCCGCCGCCAAAGGCGACGAGCCGCCTCGCGCTGACGGCTGCCTCGCGTAGCCAGGCGAGGGACGCCTTGTCGGCCATGACCGGCCTGATGCCGGATCCGCCCGGAATGACGATGGTATCGGGCCGCACACCGGCAAAGTCGCCAAAGGGCCGGGTGTTGATCACCAGCCCTGCAGCGGACTGGATATTGCCGCCCCGCACGGAGGCTGCCGCAATCGCATAGGCCGGAGGGCCGCCTTCGCCCTCAATGGCTTTGTTGGCAGCAGAAAACGCCTCGCACGGTCCGGTCAGGCTGAGCAGTTGCGCGCCATCATACGCCATCAGCAGGATCAGGCGCGGCGTGTCGTTGCCGCGAATCGCGTTCTTGCCCGACACAGCCGGTGAGGGCGGCCTCATTTGCGCGTCCGCGCCATCACTCCTCCGGAGCGATGGTCACGGCAAGCCCGTCCAGTGCCTCGACGATACGGATCTGGCAGGACAGGCGGGATGTCTCGCGCATGTTGTCGGAGGTTTCCAGCAAGTCTGCCTCGTCCGGTCCGCGCGCGGGCAGCGCTCCGGCGGCGTCCGCATCGACATAGACATGGCAGGTCGCACATGCGCAGCACCCGCCACAGATCGCCAGAATGTCGTCAATGCCGCTATCGCGGATCACTTCCATCAGCGACAGGCCCGGGCGTGCCTCAAGGGTACGCGTTTCCCCGTCACGCAAGGTGACCTTCACATTGATCATGGCTTGATGACCCCAGCTTCGGTTGCCGACGCCTTTACCGCAGGACTGACAGGAATCCAGTAGGCAGGCTTCATGAACCAGATAAGCACGGCAGCAATGATCGGAAGAACCGTGAAGAGGATGAACGAGGAATTGTACGAACCACTCATGTCATAGAGCCGGCCCATGATCCACGGACCGATGGCAAACCCAAGGCTTACAATCGCGGTGTAGATGCCGATCAGCGTGCCGTAATTCTCCAGTCCGAACGCGTGCTTTGTCATGACGGTCGTATCCAGCAGCACCGCTGCATGGCCGACCGCGCGCAGGATGATGAAGCCGAAGAAAATCAGCGGATTGACCAGCAGGAAGGCAAACAGCGCCGTCGCCGTCAGTGTCAGGTAGAGAAATGACAGGCCCTTGTGCGAGCTGCGGTCGAGCAGATTGCCGATCAGGACGCGGCAGGCAATGCCGATCAGCCCGATGGCGCTGATGCCAAGCGCCGTCATTTCCCGCGACAGGCCCAGATCGTTGAAGATGAGTACCTGGTGCTGGATGAAGGCCTGATCCACAAGGGCAGCAATGAACACGGCGGCGGCAATGAGCCAGAAGGACGGGTTGCGCGTCAGGACAAGCAGGGCTTGCGTGGAGGCGCGGTTCTTCGCCTTGCGCTCGGCCTTTTCCTCTTCGGTCGGTTTGCGGCCGAGGCGCGGCACATCAATGCTGGCAATAGCACGGCTGAAAAAGCCGAGATACAGCATGGGCAGGGCAATGAACCAGATGCCCAGTGACATCGCCGCAATGCCTGCGCGCCATCCCAGCGCGGCGATCAGGGCTGCCACGATCAGAGGCACGATGACCGAACCAAGGCTGGTGCCCAGAAGCGCGACGCCCATCGCGGTGCCTTGCGAGGCGTGGAAGGTGCGCGAGACCAGCACTTTCACCGCGACCATGGCGCCGGGCCCCGCAAGCCCCAGCATCACGCCGGAAAGATAATAGACGGTGAGGTTTGGAACCCACAGGAAGCTCACAAGCGCAAATCCGCCAATCCCTATCGTCAGGGCGAGTGCAGAGCGCACGCCCATCACGTCTACGAAGCGGCCGACCAGCAGGGCCGCCACCGCGCCCGTAAGGTATTTGGCGGAGGCAAGAAGCGTTGCCTGTTCGCGGGTCCAGCCGAATTCGGCGATGACCTCGCTGAACACGAAGGGCAGGGCGAAGGCCGGCGCGCTGAACCCCAGCAAAAGACAGCTGAAGGCTACGACCAGGGCGGGCCAGTTTCCGCTGATTTCCGCGCGGAATGTCTCGTCGAATCTGAACATGTCTTCCCCGGAACTGGGCCGCATGTGAGCGCGGCTCTTTATGTCGTTGGGCCATGTATTACACCCGCTTGGCGCCAGGGCAGGAGCTATTGGTCAGCGCTGCTACGCGGTCCGGACTTCGCCGGCATGGCCTTGCCGGCAAATATGAAGACGTCTGTGTATATTGGCAAGTCTGTGGCTGATGACGCCGGTGCCAGCTGAGTTGGTGAGACTGGGATGGTGCCAGCGGCGCCACCTTGGATTTTCTTCCTTAAGGCGAATTAATGTTCAGTACTGGCAGGAAATGAATGTCTCTGAAAGGCGAAGGTGTTTGCCAGCGATCAGGAAGGTTTGCCCCGATTTTGCGGCAAGCTGCCCGGCGCCACATTTGGATCGAAATAAGCGCAGACGTCTGATCGTATATTGACAATCACCCTGATTTACGGTGAACCTGAAGACCTCTAGCAGGACGCAGGCCTCCGTAATGTGCGGAAGAACCAATGCCAGCGCCGTAAACGCTGAGGGGGAGGAACAGAAAATTGACCCGTCGATTCAACGCACTTCATTCCGTGGCTGCCACTGCTCTCATGCTGGGGCTGGCCGGACACGCCGTATCTCAGGAACAGGCTGGCGAGGCTTCTGCCCAGACTCAG
>NZ_JBQLZR010000292.1:0-1081 GCF_052168375.1 Glycocaulis sp. | reverse complement strand
GGCGACGCGTCCGCCCATCATGATGGCCAGACGGCTCGTCATCTCCTGATGCGTCATCGAGAGCTTGTCGCCTTCAGGCAGCTGCATGACCATGCCCAGAGCACGCCCGCGCGGGATGATGGTCGCCTTGTGCACCGGATCCGCCGCAGGCACCTTCAGGGCCACCACAGCGTGGCCGGCCTCGTGATAGGCGGTCAGCGTCTTTTCCTTCTCGCCCATAACCATGGAGCGGCGCTCCGGGCCCATCATCACCTTGTCCTTGGCCTCCTCAAACTCGGCCATGGAAACCAGGCGGCGATTGCGGCGGGCCGCCAGAAGAGCCGCCTCGTTCACCAGATTGGCAAGGTCCGCGCCGGAGAAGCCCGGCGTGCCGCGGGCGATGACCTTCGGGTCCACATCAGCGGCCAGCGGCACGTTGCGCATGTGGACCTTGAGGATTTTCTCGCGGCCCGTGATGTCCGGGTTAGGCACCACGACCTGACGGTCGAAACGGCCCGGACGCAGCAGCGCCGGATCCAGCACGTCCGGACGGTTGGTCGCGGCGATCAGGATGATGCCTTCATTGGCCTCGAAGCCGTCCATCTCCACGAGGAGCTGGTTCAGGGTCTGCTCGCGCTCGTCATTGCCGCCACCAAGGCCGGCACCGCGCGAACGGCCTACCGCATCGATCTCGTCGATAAAGATGATGCAGGGCGCATTCTTCTTGGCCTGCTCGAACATGTCGCGTACGCGGCTCGCACCGACGCCAACGAACATCTCGACAAAGTCCGAACCGGAAATGGTGAAGAAGGGCACGCCCGCCTCGCCCGCAACGGCGCGCGCGGTCAGCGTCTTGCCGGTACCCGGAGGACCGATCAGCAGCGCGCCTTTGGGAATCTTGCCGCCGAGGCGCTGAAACTTGGACGGGTCTTTCAGGAATTCGACGATTTCCGAAAGCTCTTCCTTGGCCTCGTCAATGCCGGCCACGTCCTCGAACGTCACCCGGCCCGTCTTCTCGGTCAGCAGCTTGGCCTTGGACTTGCCAAAGCCCATCGCGCCTTTGCCGCCGCCCTGCATCTGGCGCATGAAGAAAATCCATACC
>NZ_JBQLZR010000291.1:0-6617 GCF_052168375.1 Glycocaulis sp. | reverse complement strand
GACATACGCTTTGCCTATCTCTACCGCGCGCTGGCCAAGGCAGGCGCGACGGCAATCGCCGTTCCATCCGCCTTTACCCGTCCCACTGGCAAGGCGCACTGGGAAGTGCTCCTGCGCGCCCGCGCCATCGAGACCGGCAGCTTTATCCTGGCCCCGGCGCAAGGCGGCGGCCACGAGGATGGCCGCAAGACCTGGGGGCATTCCATGGTGGTCGGCCCGTGGGGCGACGTCATGGGCGTCCTCGATCATGACGAGCCGGGCATTCTCTATGCCGAGATTGATCCGGACGAGGCCGTGTCTGCCCGCCAGCGCATCCCGGCGCTGAAAGGTGAGCGGGAGTTCACCGGCCCATGATCCGCTATGCTCTGCAATGCGATGAGGGGCACGGCTTTGAAGGCTGGTTCTCGTCGAGCAGCGATTATGAAGCTCAGGAGGCACGCGGGCTGGTCGAGTGTCCCGAATGCGGCTCGCTGGCTGTCACGCGTGCCGTGATGGCACCGGCTGTGCGCACCACAAAAGGGCGCGAGACCAGCACGAACGGCCAGCCGGACATGGACGAGGTCGCCCGCAAGGTGCGCGCCCATATCCGCAAGAATTACGATTATGTCGGTGCCGATTTCGCCTCGGAAGCGCGCGCCATTCACGAGGGCGTAAAGCCCGAACGCCTGATCTATGGCGAGACGACGCCTGAAGAACGGGCAAAACTGGCAGAGGACGGTGTGCCTTGCGCGCCGCTGCCTGCGCCCTTTGCCCCGACCCCGCCGAAAAAGGCGAACTAGGCTTTTCCCATGTCCTACCCGCGCAGGCGGGAAGCTGAAGCCAATGGGCGAAGGTGCTCGCTGAATAGCCAGTAGCCCCCGGCTCGGAGATTGAGGCCGAGCCTGGACTAACTCAATCTTGCGTTTTCCCGGCGAACGCCGGGATCCAGATGGAAGCTGGGCACCGGCTTGCGCCGGTGAAACGCGATAGTAAGGCGCTTTACACAACGACCCAGGACGGTCCGTACGGCGTTCGCCAATCTGTTTGCCACACCCCCGCCTTGCCGAAAGGGGCGGGCCGTGGTGCAGTGATCCCATTCATTTATTCAGAAGGCGGACTGTCCGCAGGCCGCCGGTTTATTCGGGGACAGGCATGGTCATCAATATCGTCGTCGCGCTCGGCATACTCATCACAGTGGTGACGGCCATTCCGGTCTTCACCCAGATGGCCAAGCATCCCAAGGGCCTGCACATATTGTTCTTTGCCGAGATGTGGGAGCGCTTCTCCTATTACGGCATGCGCGCCCTGCTGATCTTCTACCTGACCCAGCACTTCCTCTTTGATGATGGCCGCGCCAGCACCCAGTACGGGGCCTATACCTCGCTGGTCTATCTGCTGCCGCTGATTGGCGGCTTTGTGGCTGACCGCTATCTCGGCAATCGCAAGGCCATTGCCTATGGCGCCCTGCTGCTGGTGGCCGGTCACCTCGCCATGGGCATTGAGGGGCGCCCCTCGGAGGAAGCGCTGCAATACGAAGGCTCGTCCTACACGCTTGTCGCCGAAGGGCGCGGCGGTGAGCGAACCGTCCAGCTGGAGGTTGATGGCGCGCTCTATGATTTCTCCGCCAGCAGTGAAGGGGAACTCCTGATCGAGGGCCTGCCTGACGGCGCAAGCCTTCCCTCCACCCTGCCTGCCGGCAGCTTCGCGACGGAAGTGACCTATGAGGACGGGCGCGGCCTCGCCATCCTCTATCTCGCCCTATCGCTGATCATCATGGGGGTGGGCTTCCTGAAAGCCAGCATCTCTTCGATCGTCGGCCAGCTTTATGACGAGCACGATCCGCGCCGTGATGGCGGTTTCACGCTCTATTATTACGGCATCAATCTGGGGGCGTTCTGGGCGGCGATTCTGTGCGGCCTGCTGGGCGAGACGGTCGGCTGGTGGGCCGGGTTCGGACTTGCCGGCGTCGGCATGCTTGTCGGCTTCATCGTCTTTGTGCGCGGGCGGCTCGCCTTCTTCCTGCCGGGCAGGAACCTGCTTGCCGATGTTGGCAATCCGCCAGACCCTGCGGCCCTGAAGGCGCGCGTGCTCGGCCCGCTCAACCGCGAGACAGTCATCTATCTTCTGGGCATTCTGGGGGTCGGGGTCGTCTACTGGCTCATTCAGGCCCACCAGCTCACTCTGCCGGTGCCCGGCATTGGCGGCATTGACGCCATGCTCATCCTGCTGATCGCAGGGGCCGTGGTGTTCCTCGGCTATATTGGCTGGTACATGAACGCCAAATGCACCGTACAGGAAGGCCAGCGCCTCCTGCTGGCGCTCATCCTCATCACCGTGTCTGTCGTATTCTGGGCGCTGTTCGAGCAGGCAGGTTCCTCGATGAACCTCTTCGCCGCGCGCAATACCCAGCTCGATCTCGCGCCCGAACGCCTGATGGCGCTGGGGCCGATCACGCTGGATCTGTCGCTGACCGCCTCTCAGACCCAGTCATTCAATTCCGGCTTCATCCTGATCTTTGCGCCGCTTTTTGCCGGCCTCTGGGCCTTTCTGGCCAAGATGCAGCGCAATCCCAACACACCGCTGAAGTTTGGTCTCGCCCTGATCCAGGTCGGTCTCGGCTTCCTCGTGCTGGTCTGGGGCACACAGTTTGCGGATGATAATTACCGCGTGCCGCTCTTCTTCCTGGCGCTGGCCTATCTGCTGCACACGACAGGCGAGCTGTGCCTGTCACCGGTCGGCCTGTCGGCGGTGACGAAGCTCTCTCCGGCCGCGGTTGTCAGCTTCATGATGGCCGGCTGGTTCCTCTCCAGCGCCTTTGCCCAGTATGTCGGCGGGCTGATCGCCGCCCTGACGGCAACTGACACGGTGGCCGGTCAGGTGCTCGATCCGGCCGCGGCGCTTGCCGGCTATGGCGAGGTGTTCGGCATAATCGGCCTGATCGGCATCGGGCTTGGCATATTGATGTCAGCGGCGAGCTTCGGTCTGAAGGCGCTCGGCCATGGCCGGGCCGAGGACCAGCTTCCCGCGCCTTCAGAGCCAGGGCCCGAAGTGCCGGTTCGCGAATAGGCAGTAAGGGCCGGAGCGGGCCTAGCCCGCTCCGCCGACTGTGATGCCGGCAATCTTCAAGGTCGGCTGGCCCACGCCGACGGGCACGCCCTGGCCTGCCTTGCCACAGGTCCCGACGCCGGGGTCCATGGCAAAGTCATTGCCGATCATGGAGATGCGCGTCAGCGCGCTCGGCCCGTCACCGATCAGGGTCGCGCCCTTGATCGGCTCGGCGATTTTGCCGCCGCGCACCCGGTAGGCCTCGGTGCAGCGGAAGACGAACTTGCCCGACGTGATGTCTACCTGCCCGCCACCGAAATTGGCGGCGTAGATGCCGTCATCGAGACTTTCGAGGATTTCGGCCGGATCGTGCTCGCCGCCCGTCATGATGGTGTTGGTCATGCGCGGCATGGGCGCATGGGCATAGCTCTCGCGCCGGCCATTGCCGGTCGGATCGACGCCCATCAGGCGCGCATTCATCCGGTCCTGCATGAAGCCGACCAGAATGCCGTCCTCAATCAGGGTGGTGCGCCCCGTGGGCGTGCCTTCATCATCGATGGTCAGCGAGCCGCGCCGCTCGGCGAGCGTGCCGTCATCGATCACGGTCACGCCCGGCGCGGCGACCCGCTTGCCGATCCGCCCGGCAAAGGCGCTTGTGCCCTTGCGGTTGAAATCGCCTTCAAGCCCGTGGCCTACTGCCTCGTGCAGCAGGATGGCCGGCCAGCCTGCGCCCAGCACGGCTTCCCATTCGCCAGCGGGTGCATCGACCGCTTCGAGATTGACCTTGGCAACGCGCAGGGCCTCGTCAGCGAGCGACTGCCAGCTTTCGGCGTTCAGCCAGCGGGAAAACTCAGCACGTCCGCCTGCACCGGCGCTGCCGCTCTCACGGCGGCCATTGCGTTCAACGGTGACCGAGATGTTCAGGCGGACAAGCGGGCGGACATCATGGGCCATATAGCCGTCGGCCCGGACAATTCCGATGACGCGGCGCGATGCGGCAATCGAGCAGCCCACCTGGACGACTTCCGGATCGCGGGCGCGCAGCCAGGCATCAATCTCGCCCAGCAGTTTGGCTTTGGCCTCGAAGCCCGGCTCGCCGATCACATCGACATCGTCGTAGAGCTTGCGGTTGGTGCCGGGCGGGGGCGGGGCCATCACCGCATCGCGGCCCTGCCGTGCAGCGGCGGCGGTTTCGCCTGCGCGTTTCAGCGAAGCAAGGCTGACATCGTTGGAATGGGCAAAGCCGGTCGTTTCGCCGAACACGCCGCGAAGGCCAAAGCCGCGGCCCGCATCGAAGCTGGCGGCTTTCAGCCGGCCATCATCAAAGGCGAGAGACTCGCTCGCCTCGGTTTCGAGAAACAGCTCGCCATCATCGGCGCCGGCAAGGCTGGCCTTTAGCACATCAAGGGCGCTGTCAGCGTCAAAGCCGAAACCGTCAAACGGGTCTGTGGAAGGCGTGCTGGCCATGTAACTCTCCTTGAGTGCGTCTGCACTCAACATAGGAGCGTCGGGCCATCTTATCGACCCTGTGTCGGCAGGTGGGGCAGCCCTATGGCTGATGTTGCGCAAAGCGCCGCGGCTGGGCGGCCAGAAGCGCATTGTCCGGCGCCAGCCGGGCGGCCTCGCTGTAGGCGGCATAGGCCTCGTCATAGCGGCCGAGATGCTCCAGCGCGATGGCGCGGTTGAAATGGGCGAGGTGCGAAGCTTCCAGCCCCAGATCGAGCGCACGGGCCGCAGATTCGTACGCGCCGTTATAGTCGCCGATCCGCACCTGCGCGGCGGAGAGGGTAAGGTGCAGTTCGGGAAGCTCGCCCAGACGCTCGCGCGCGGCTGTGAGGTCGGTCATGGCGGAGCGGCCATCGCCGCGCGCCACCGAAAGCGCCCCGCGATTGAGTTGAAGGCGGGCGCGCTCCTCGTCGCCAAGTGTCGAATCGCGCAAGGCAAAGTCACAGGCGCCCAGCGCACGCGACATGTCTGCGCCGCCCAGCGCTGCGACTTCGCATTCCTGTATGGCCGCGCGAACGGCCGGCAGGCGGTCCTGGGCAGAGGCGGGCAGGGGGGCTGTGATGAGGAGCGCAAGACCGGTCAGGGCCGTGATGCACGCCCGCTTGTGCGCAATTAGGGTGTTCATGACGTCTCCGGCGCTTGAGATTTTCTTCGCGTAAGGCTAGCAGACAGCACAAGCCCGCATCAAACCGAATGTCCGGGCCGTACTGAAACTTTATGGGCGCCCCGCGACAATACGGCGCTCATGTCGCACTGACACCGGCAGTGCCGGGCTCTATATTCCGCCGCACGAAGCAGGGAGTCGCCCTGCAGGCTGCCAGACAAGTCTTGGGGGTTCCATGCGTTTGAAGCTCATAGCCGGTGCGGTCCTGACCGCCGCCCTGACCGGCGCAGCATCAGCCACGGTCGTCGGTATTCCGGTGGATGGCGGGCTCGGCCTGCAGGAAGCCGTGACGCCGGTGATGGAAAACATCGTCTCGTTCCACAACCTGCTTTTGTGGATCATTTCGGCGATCTGTCTTCTCGTGCTCGGCCTAATTGCCTGGATCGTCGTGCGCTACCGCGCCAAGTCGAACCCGGTTGCGAAAAAGTTCAGCCACAACACGCTGATCGAGATCATCTGGACGGCGGTGCCGGTCCTCATCCTGATCGTGATCGCGGTGCCCTCCTTCCGCCTGCTCTACTTCCAGGACGTGATCCCGGAAGCGGACTTCACCATCAAGGTGACCGGCAACCAGTGGAACTGGACCTACGAGTATCCCGACCATGGCGGCTTCGAGTTCGTTTCCAACATGCTCGAGGATGACGCTATCACGAGCGAAAACTGGGAACAGGCCCGCCTGCTGAGCACGGATGTGCCGATCGTGGTGCCTTCCGGTGCAACGGTCCGTGTGCAGGTCACGGCCTCCGACGTCATCCACTCCTGGGCGGTGCCTGCCTTCGGTGTGAAGATGGACGGCATTCCCGGCCGCCTGAACGAAACCTGGTTCCTCGTGCCGGAAGGCAATGAAGGCATCTATTTCGGCCAGTGCTCGGAAATCTGCGGCATCCGCCACGCCTTCATGCCGATCGAGGTGCATGTGGTGCCCGAAGAGGTGTTCACGGCGTGGACCGAAGCGGCCAACGCCGATCCGTATACGGCATCCACCGTCCTTGCGTCCTATTACGCCAGCCAGCGCGCCACGCGCGTCGCGGCGGCCAACTAAAGTCCGGAGAGGATCATCATGTCGGCTCAAGCTGCTGAACATCACGACGATCACACCCCCAGCATCTGGGACTGGAAGCGTTGGGTGTATTCCACCAACCACAAGGACATCGGGACCATGTACCTGGTGTTCGCCATCTTTGCGGGCATCATTGGCGGGGCCATGTCGGGCCTTATCCGCTGGGAGCTCGCCGAGCCGGGTCTCCAGGTCTTCAACAACGGCTTCTGGGGCAATGAGCACAACTATAATGTGATCGTGTCCCTGCACGGCCTGATCATGATCTTCTTCATGGTCATGCCGGCCATGATCGGGGGTTTTGGCAACTGGTTCGTGCCGCTGATGATCGGCGCGCCGGACATGGCCTTCCCGCGCCTGAACAAT
>NZ_JBQLZR010000290.1:0-4095 GCF_052168375.1 Glycocaulis sp. | reverse complement strand
TGAAGGATCCCGGCCTGTGGCGCACCGATTCCTACATCAATGGCGAGTGGGTGAAGGGCGACGCGCGTTTCGATGTCGACAATCCGGCCAACCGGGAAAAGGTCGCTGACGTCGCCAGCGTCGGGGCCGAAGGCGCAAAGCGCGCGGTGAAGGCCGCTGCCGCGGCGAACCTTGCCTGGCGGCGCACCTCCGCCTTTGAGCGCTCGCGTATCGTCAATCGCTGGTATGAGCTGATCATGGAGCATCAGGATGATCTGGGCATCATCCTGGCCGCCGAGATGGGCAAGCCCCTGAAGGAATCCAAGGGCGAGGTCGCCTATGGCGCCGGTTTCGTCCTGTGGGCCGCCGAGGAAGCGCGCCGCGTGCATGGCGAGACGCTTGCCGTACCGACGCCCGGCGCGCGCGGCTGGACGATCCGCCAGCCTGTCGGCGTCGTATCGTGCATCACGCCGTGGAATTTCCCCTCCGCCATGATCACGCGCAAATGCGCGCCCGCCCTCGCGGTGGGCTGCCCGGTTGTCATCAAGCCGGCGTCTGAAACCCCGCTCTCCGCGCTGGCTCTGGCAGAGCTCGCCGAGCGTGCAGGCTTCCCCAAGGGCGTCTTCAACGTCGTCACCGGCGAGGCGGGCGATATCGGTCCGGTCCTCACCGGGTCGGACGAGGTGGCGATGGTCGCCTTTACCGGCTCCACGAAGGTTGGCGCGCTGCTGATGGAACAGGCCTCCAAGACCATCAAGCGTGTCGCGCTGGAGCTTGGCGGCAATGCCCCCTTCATCATCATGGACGATGCGGATCTGGAAAAGGCCGCTGACGGCCTGATCCAGGGCAAGTTCCGCGCTGCCGGTCAGACATGCGTCTCGCCGAACCGCGTCTTCGTGCAGGAAGGGGTGATGGACAAGCTCACCGAGCTTCTAAAGGCCCGCGTCGCCAGGCTGAAGCTCGGTGATCCCTTCGCGGACGATACCGATGTCGGCCCGCTGATCCACGAGAAAGCGGTCAAGCGCGTCGCCGAGCTGGTCGACACGGCGGTGTCCAACGGCGCCAAGGTGCTGGCGGGCGGCAAGGCGCGCCTCGACGACATGGGCGGGGCGTATTTCGAACCGACCCTCATCACCGGCGCGGGCCACGACACGACACTGGCCGGAGACGAGATTTTCGGCCCCGTTGCCTCGCTCTACCCGTTCAAGGACGAGGACGAGGTGATCCGGCTGGCCAATGCAACGCCGTATGGCCTCGCCGCCTATCTCTACACCCGCGATTCCGGGCGCATGCACCGCATCTCCGAAGGCATTGATTTCGGCATGGTCGGCGTCAACGCCCCCATGGTCGGCTCTCCCGCCACGCCATTTGGCGGCATGAAGCAGTCCGGCATTGGCCGCGAGGGCGGCAAATGGGCGGCCGAGGAGTTCACCGAGCTGAAATTCGTCCTCCTGGGCGGGGTCGATCAGTGAGCGCCCAGAGCCAGAAGGCACGCGCCGCCGAAGCGGCGCTGGACTATATCGAGGACGGCATGATTGTGGGGCTGGGTTCCGGCTCCACCGCCGCCCTCTTCGTGAAGGCCCTCGGACGGCGCTGCGCCGCCGGGGACCTTTCGGTAAAGGGCATCCCCACCTCGCGCGAGACCGAAGAGATCGCGCGCGAGGCCGGTGTTCCCCTCATCCCCATCGAGCAGGCCGACCGCATCGACGTGGCCGTTGACGGGGCAGACGAGGTCGATGGCAGCTTCCGCCTGATCAAGGGCGGTGGCGGGTGCCTGTTGCGCGAGAAGATCATCGCCGATGCCGCCGATTACATGATCGTGCTGATCGACGAGACCAAGCTGGTCGAGACGCTGGGCGCCTTTGCCCTGCCAGTCGAGATCGACCCGTTCGGCTGGACGATCACCGCCAAGAAGGTGTTCGACGCCCTGCGCCGCGCTAGCGTGGAACGCCCGCTGGTGGATATCCGCCGTCAGGGTGACCGCAGCGAGCCCTTCATCACCGATGGCGGGCACTACATTCTCGATTGTGCCTGCAATGCGATCACCGACCCGGAAGCCGTGGACGCAGAGCTGTCGGCCCTGCCGGGTGTCGTTGATCACGGCCTCTTCCTCGATCAGGCGCGCGTCGTGATTGTGGGCGAGGACGAGGACGTCCGCATTCTCGAGCTTTAGGGCAGTTTCCCCCTGACAGGCATTGTCAGGGCCGCGCAGGTTCATGGCAGGCGGGCGCTGGTCTAGGCTGGCGCCCTGTCCGAGATCAGCCCGAACGGAAACCCGATGCGCGCCCTTGCCCTCCTTCTCCTGTCTCTCGCCTTTGCCGCACCGGTGCCCGCCCTCGCGCAGGACAAGGCACCTGCGGCGCAGACAGATACGGACGTTGAACGGCTGGAGGCAGCCCGCACATTCGCCCGCGCCAGCGGCATGTGGAATGCGATACTGGCGGACATGGACGAGCTGGGCAGCATCGTCACCACCGCCCTGCAGGACGAGCGCCCGGACATGGGCGCCGATCAGGCAGAAGCCGTCCGCCGCGTCGTCGACAGCCATTTCACGGCCCGTCAGGGCGAACTTCTCGACGCCGTTTCCGGCGTTCTGGCGCGCTATCTCGAAGTGTCAGACCTCAATGCCCTCATCGCCTATTTCGAGACCGTACCGGGCCGGGCACAGGCCGGAATGATCGGGCGCGGCAGCGAAATATCGGTTGAGGACCTGGCCGCTCTGGTCATGGGCCTGCCCGCCGATCAGCGCGCGCAGGTGGAAGCCTTCGGCGAAAGCCAGGCTGCGCTCAACTGGCTCGACGCCCAGCCCCGCTTCATGGAGGAGGTCGAAGAGGTCTCCAACCGCTTTGGCGAAAACCTGATCATCGGCGCGGCGCCCGAAATCCGCGCGATCCTGAACCGGTAGGCGCCTAGTGCGCGGCCATGTCCGGCCGCGTCACGATCACCGGGCCGCGCCGGGTTGCCACTACCGTGTGCTCGAACTGGACCGTTGGCGCGTGCGGCTCGGCATAGAGCGTCCAGCCATCATCGCCATCCGAGGCAAAGACCCCGCCGCGTGACAGGAAGGGCTCCACCGTCATCACCATGCCGTCCGTGATCCGGCGGCGTTCATGGCGGGCCGGCCAGGTGGGGATTTCTTCCGGGTATTCGTGCAAGGCCCGGCCCGTGCCGTGGCTGGCCAGATTGCGGATCAGCGTATAGCCGCGCTTGTCGGCAAACGTGCCGATGGCGTTGCCAATGCCGGCGAGCGGCCGTCCCGCACCCACCTGCGCAATGCCGATATTCATGGCGCGCCTGCCGTCACGGCGCAGTGTCTCCTGCGCAGGATTGAGCGTGCCGAGGCCAAAACTGGCCCCGGTATCGGCAAAGAAGCCATTCTTCGAGGCCGACACGTCGATATTGACGAGATCGCCTAAGGCCAGCACCCGGTCGCCGGGAATGCCATGGGCGATTTCCTCGTTCACGCTGATGCAGGTAGCACCGGGAAAGCTGTAGGCCGATTGCGGCGCGGACAGCGCGCCTTCGCGCGCCAGAAGCTCTGCGCCAAGGCCATCTAGCTCGCCCGTCGTCATGCCCGGCTCCATCGCGCGGGCCATGGCATGCAGCGTATTGGCGACAATGCGCCCGATCACTTTCAGGCCTTCAAGCTCGTCCTCATTGGAAACCGTCACGGCGCCGCGCCTTTCGAAAGATGCTAGTCGCGCAGGAGCGCGTTGATGCCGGTCTTGGCCCGCGTCTGCGCATCGACGCGCTTGACGATCACGGCGCAGGCAAGCGACGGCCCGCCTTTGGGATCGGGCAGCGTGCCCGGCACTACCACGGCATAGGAGGGGATTTCGCCGCGGGTGATCTCGCCCGTCGCCCGGTCAACGATCTTGGTCGATGCGCCGAGGAAAACACCCATGGAGATGACCGCCCCCTCGCGCACGATCACGCCTTCAGCCACTTCAGAGCGCGCACCGATGAAGACATTGTCCTCGATGATGACGGGCGCGGCCTGAAGCGGCTCCAGAACGCCGCCAATGCCGACGCCGCCGGAGATGTGCACATTGGCGCCGATCTGCGCGCAGGAGCCGACCGTGGCCCAGGTATCCACCATCGTGCCTTCGCCGACAT
>NZ_JBQLZR010000289.1:0-18404 GCF_052168375.1 Glycocaulis sp. | reverse complement strand
GGGACGAGCTCGGCTTTGGCGGTGTGCTGGACATTGTTGCCGACCGGGGTGACCGGGCCACGCGTGAGGCGCGCATCTGGCAGGCCGGCTATTCCTGGGATACCGGCGACAATCTCTCCGGCAACGAGGATTGCCGCATTCTGGTCGCCTATCCGGACGATACCATCTCGCACGATTGCGACACGACGCGCGGCGATTCCGGTTCGCCCTTCATGGTGTTCGAGAATGGCGAGTGGCAGATCATCGCCACCGATTCCAATTTCCGCAGCAATCCGGACGGGCCGTTCATCTATATCTCGTCGCGCTCCAGCCGCTGGGTTCACCTGCTTGATGACTTTGCAGCTGGCCGTATCGGCGCTGGCGGTGTGCGTCCGCAAGGCCCGGGCAAGCCCGGAGCTCCGGTAGCAATCAAGCTGGAGGACTAGGGGGTCGGAGCCTCCTAGAACTCCCGCACGATGGAGATGTCGGTTCGGCTATCGCCTTTCTCAAAGCCCGGATTGGGCTGGAACTCGTAGCGGTAGCGGTATTGCAGGCGGAGCGCCCACAGCTCGTTGAGGTCGGTAGTCAGGCCGAACAGCTGATCGATCCGGCTGGTGTCGGCCACCAGTACGCTCGTCTCCGAGGTGAAGTTCAGCGATTCGGTAATCTGCAAGGCGAGGTCAGAGCCCAGATCGAGCGCGCCTACAGTTTCGGTGCCATTGCCCGGTTCGGCCAGCATCCGGATACCGGGGCCGGCGCGCAATATCCAGGTTCGCGCCGGATCGGTCAGCACCCTGTAACCGGCACCGATGCCGGCAAAGGCGGTCCAGTCAAAGCTGGCGATGCGGTCGCGTTCATAGTCGGCGGCAACAAAATAGGTGAAGCGTTCACCCGCCTCGCGCTCGCCGCGCATGCGTGCCCGGAAATTGTCCCGTCCGATCACGCCATTGATCTCGGAATACGCGTAGTCGATATCGCCCTGGAAGCCCCAGCCAGACAGTTCGCGGGTTAGCTGCAGGCCGAACGTGTAGTCCTCGCGCGCCGTGTTACCGGAATCAAAGCGGACACCCAGGCTGGCCCGGCCTTCCCACAACTCGAACCGGCCATTGGCAAAGGTGCGCGCAATCGAAAGCGGAGCCGAAGCGACCGCGCTGGCGAGCCCGGAACTGCTTTCCTCGACGCTCTCTTCGATCCCGTCATCCTTGCCGTCTTCGGCCTCTTCCTCAGCGACCTCGATCGCTGCGGCGCGGGCCGCCTCATCGGGCAGAAGGACCGGTTCGATACCCAGCGCCCGGCGCGCGGCGTTCCCGCGCCCAAGGGCCTCTGCAGCCGCGACGATGGCGTCTGCCGGCTGGGTTAGCGCGATCAGGTGAACCGCGTTGGTAAAGTCCTCGCTTCCTTCCTCGCTCGCCGCGGTGAGCAAGTCCACCAGGGCAGGCGGCAAGGGCGCCTCATCGGCCAGCGCGGTGCCGCCAAGTGCCAGCGAAAGCGCAGCGGCACTGATCAGGGAACGAGCGGGCAGGCGAGGCGACATCATGTGTCTCCCTTTCGAGGCAGGACAGGGTGAGTGACGGGCAGCGGCTGATGGGGGGTTCAGCCCGATTGAAACGTGTTCTAGCTTGAATGCACGGCCACGGCCAAACTGGTGATGGAGTCGACGCGCATGTCTGATCCTTCTGACGAATTTTCCTCAGCAAATCGTTACCGGGAAACCGGCCCGCTCATTCCGGCCTGGACAGGGCCCGCCTATCTGGGCGTCGCGGTCTTCGCAGCCGCCGTTTTCCTCCTGCTCGACCAGATCACCGGCGGTGGCACGCAGATTGCGCTCGTGAAGGTCAGCGGGATTGTCCTGCTTGCGCTCTATGCAGCGTTCCGCAAGGCGTTCGTGCTTTCGCTTGCACTGGTGCTGTCGGCCTGCGGCGACTTCGCCCTCGCCCTGAGCCCGCCCGCCATGGAGGCGGGCATGGGCTTCTTTGGCGCCGCCCATCTGGCCTATCTCGCCATTTTTGCCGGTTTCATCCTGAAAGATGGCTGGCGGCGTGACGGGCTGGTGCTGGCCGCCGGCCTCCTAGCCTTCGGAATTGCCATGTATGGGTGGCTACGCCCGGCCATGGGCGCTCTGGAAGGTCCGGCGAGCGCCTATCTTGCCGTCATCCTCGCCATGGCCATTGCGTCCGGGCTGGTGCGCGGCCCGCGCCTGATCGTGGCTGGCGCCCTGCTTTTCCTGATTTCCGACAGCCTGATCGCTGCCCGCCTCTTCCGTGAAGTGCTCGTCTTTGACGGGCTGGACTGGGGCGGGATTGCGGTGTGGATCACCTATTTCGCGGCGCAATTCTGCCTCGCGGTCGGCATAGTCCGCCGTTCGCAGCAGGGCGCGCAAGGGTAGTGGCAGGCTGCCGGCCTCAGGCCGGCAGCAATCCGCGTTCCTCGGCCAGCCGCTTCATCTCGGCCTGCAGTTTCTCGAAGGCCCGCACCTCGATCTGGCGGATCCGCTCGCGGCTGACACCGTAGACATCGGCCAGTTCTTCGAGCGTACGCGGTTCCTCGGCGAGGCGGCGCTCCTCGATGATGTGGCGTTCACGCTCGTTGAGTCCGCCCATGGCTTCCTGAAGAAGCGTCATGCGGGTGGAGAATTCGTCGCTTTCAGCGAGGCTCTCCTCGGCATCCTCGGCATTGTCATCCGACAGCCAGTCCTGCCATTCGGCCTCGCCATCGACGCGCATCGGAGCGTTCAGCGATGCATCCGGGCCGGACAGGCGCCGGTTCATCGACACGACATCGTCGTTGGTCACGCCCAGCTTGGTGGCAATCGTCTCCACCTGATCGGGGTGAAGGTCGCCTTCCTCCAGCGCCTGCATCTGGCTCTTCATGCGGCGCAGATTGAAGAACAGCTTTTTCTGCGCGGCGGTGGTGCCCATCTTCACCAGGCTCCACGAACGCAGGATGTATTCCTGGATCGAGGCACGGATCCACCACATCGCATAGGTGGCGAGGCGGAAACCCTTGTCCGGGTCGAATTTCTTGACGGCCTGCATCAGGCCCACATTGCCTTCGGAGATCACTTCGGCAATCGGCAGCCCATAGCCGCGATAGCCCATGGCAATCTTCGCCACGAGACGTAAGTGAGAGGTCACGAGCTTGTGGGCAGCTTCGGAATCCTCATGCTCCAGCCAGCGCTTGGCGAGCATGAATTCCTCATCCTTTTCCAGCATCGGAAACTTGCGTATCTCGGTGAGATAGCGCGACAGGCCGCCTTCAGGCGACAGGGATGCCAGACGCATCGCGTTCATTATCATTTCCTCCCATGGCGGGCCGGACTGAGAAGCTACCCCTTGCAGAGTAACGCCGTACCGGCCGCCCCCGTTTCGCTGCGGCCGGATTTCGCCGCCGCAGCAAGGTCCATTTAGGGAGGCCGCACGCCGCTTGCGAGGGGTGCGGGGTGAAGAATTCCTCACCTGCAAGGTCAAGTTTACGAAACCCGCATCCGCCTGTCCCGTGACGTTTCAGAAAGGCTGGCTTGCCTTAAGCGCGATTCTGCCGCTATCGCTTGGCCTCATGGACACCGCAAAAGTGACAATCCGCAGGGCCCAGCCCGGTGATGAGGGCGCTCTGGCGCTGGTCGGGGCCGCGACGTTTCTGGAATCCTATGCAGGCGTCGTCGACGGGCAGGGCATCATCCGCCATTGCGAGGAACGCCACACGGCGCAGGCTTATGGTGCGGCGCTGGACGATCCGGAGCAGGCACTCTGGCTTGCCTGTGTCGAGCCCGGCGCGGCGCCGGTCGGCTACCTCCACCTTGCCCCGCCCAGCCTGCCGGTCGATACCGGTCCCGGCGATATCGAGATAAAGCGCATCTATGTTCTGGCCCGCATGCACGGCACGGGCCTCGGACGCCAGCTCATGGAAACCGCGATCGAGTACGCCCGCATGTCGGGAAAGCAGAACCTGCTTCTGGGCGTCTACAAGGGCAATGCGAAGGCATTGGCCTTCTATGGCCGGGCAGGCTTTGAAGCGCTCGGCGAGCGCAGCTTTGACGTCGGCGGCAGCGTCTATTGCGACTGGGTGATGGGCCGGGCGGTCTGACAGAAATCGGGAACCGGAGTGGAGCAGGCGCGTTGTCCTGCCCCATGCCAGAACGGCCGGCTGTCATCCAGCCGGCCGTCTAGGCAGTCGCGAGCCGAGGAGACCCGCCATGATCGAGAAAGAAAAAACAGAAGCCCGGCAGGGTGAGCCCGCTCCCAACCACATGACCCGTCACGCGCTGGTGGGCGGTATCGTTCTCGTCGTCATAGGCATGGTGATTGCCTACATTTTCATTTTCTGACCTGCCGGGTGTTAGCAGCGCCTAGGCTGCCTTGATGCCGGATACGAAGCGCGCCATCTGATCCTTCAGCTCGCCGGAGCGGGCATTGAGGGTCTTGCACGCCTCAAGCAGTTCGCTCGATGCGCGGGCATTGCCATCAGAAATCTGGTTCAGCGCCTCGATCGTTGACGCGATCTGGCTTGCCCCGGCGGCGGCTTCCTGAATGGCGCGCGCAATGTCGCTCGTGGCAGCGCCCTGCTGTTCGGCGGAGGCGGCTACCCCGCCGGTGAGCGAATTCAGGTCCCCGATGCGCTTGACGATATCGGCAATGCGTTCCACCGCATGACCGGTCGCCGCCTCGATGGCCGACATCTGGGCTTCGATATCGCCCGTTGCCTTCGCGGTCTGGGTGGCGAGGGCCTTCACCTCGTTGGCCACAACCGCGAAGCCCTTGCCGGCTTCACCTGCCCGTGCGGCCTCGATGGTGGCGTTGAGGGCCAGAAGATTCGTTTGTTCGGCAATGCCCTGGATGAGCGAGACAACCTCGCCAACCTTGCTGGCGTTTTCTGCGAGCGCACGCACATCGGTGTCGGTGGCGCGTGCCTGACCGACGGCCTCGCCGATGAGGGCGGAGGCTTCGGAGATCTGGCGGGAGATTTCCTGGATCGAGGCGGAAAGCTCTTCCGATGCCGTGGCGACCGATTGCACATTGGCCGAGGTTTCTTCCGAGGCCGCTGCAGCAGAGCTGGATTCCTCGGTGGTCCGCGCCGCATTGGAATCGACGATACCTGCCGCGCTGTAGACCTGGCTGGCAGCCTGGATCACATCCGCGAGCATGGAGCCGACTTCGGCCTCGAAGCGGTCAGCGGTAGCGACCATCGCCTTGCGCTGGGCTTCCCGCTGACGGGCCTCGGACTGTTCCTGTTCGGCTTTCAGCGCTTCGGCATCGGCGAGCGCGGTGCGCAGGACGCTGACCGTTGACCAGAGCTGGCCGATTTCGTCATGGGTCTGAACAGCAGGCACCTCGACGGTGAGGTCACCGCCAGCGACCTGCTCGAGCACGTCTGTCACGCGGGTGAGCGGACGGCTGACCTGGAAGATCGCCACGTAGAAGGCAAAGCCGAGACCGCCCGCAACGCCGAGAATGGCAATCGTGATCAGGACCAGGAAGCGGGTCTGGTAAAAGCTCACGAGATCGGCCTCGATAGCGACGAGCTGGGCGCGGTCACGGTCCACCACCGCATCGATTTCCTGCTGGTAGGCGCGGCGGTTGGAACGGTTGGCGTCGTTATTGCCCTGAACGTTGGCATCGGCCGGATCGACTTGCGTGCCGAGGCGTGCAGTTTCAGCGCGGAAGGCGCGGAATTCTGCGGTGCGCGCGCGGACGGCTTCGAAAAGCGCGCGGTCCTCACCCGAAGAGGGAATGAGCGTGCTCCATTCGTTGAGGTGGGTGTCGATCTCATCGAGGCGCGACAACAGATTTTGCACAAAAGGCGTTGCCTGCTCGCGCGTTTCCGCGGCGTAGATACCGCGTGCCTCCATGACCACTGCCGTCACCAGCCGGTTGAGATGCTCACCGTAATAGGCGCGCGTGGCGGCGTTTTCATAGGCGTCGACGCGCGCATTATAGGCTTGCATGCTCTGAATGCCGAGGCCGGCAAGAAGAGCCGATACCAGTCCCAGCACGCCGACGGCGGCCATGATCTTGATGCGAATGCTCATGGGGCAAGTCTCCAGTAGGTCCTGCCCGCTGTTTGCCTGCGTCATATGAATTAGCCGTAAACCATAAGGCCCCTTCGGCCCGGACACGCGGTAGTCCTGAATTTGGTGCGTGACCTTCGGGGCGTGTCACGGCTAGCGTCCGCCCATGGACAGCTTTATCGGACAGATTCTCCTGCCCCTCGCCCTCGCCTTCATCATGCTGGCGCTGGGTGTCGGGCTGACGCCGGGCGATTTCCGGCGCATCTTCACCCGGCCAAAGGCTCTGCTTGTCGGGGCCGCGCTGCAATATGTGTCGCTACCCCTGCTGGCGATCCTGATTGTCGCTTTCCTGCCCGCACCGCCCGTCCTTAAAGTCGGGATCGTGCTTCTGGCAGCCTGTCCGGGTGGCACGACATCGAACCTTCTCACCCATATGGCGCGGGGCGATGTGGCGCTTTCCATTTCGCTGACGGCGCTGACCAGCCTTACCTCGATGGTGACGGTCCCGATTGTGCTGATGATCGCGCTCGCCCTGTTCATGGGTCCCGAAGCGCCGGATGTTGGGCTGGTCACAACGGGTCTGGTGATCTTCCTCCTGACCGTCGTTCCGGTTGGTATCGGCATGGCGATCCGCCAGTTCGCGCCAAAAGCCGCCGACCTGCTCGACCGGCATTCGCGCCTGCTCTCGGGCATCGTTTTCACGGCCGTCGTCATGGCCACGCTCATCGCGGACCGCGACGAGCTTGCTGCGCGCTTTGCCGAAGCCGGGCTCGTTGCGCTCAGCCTGAATGTCGCGGCGATGCTGGTCGCGTTTGGCGTGGCCAGCCTTGTCATGCTGAAGATGAAGCAGCGCATCGCGCTGACACTGGAGTGTGGCTTGCAGAATGCAACGCTCGCCATTGTGGTGGCGGTGGGCATGCTGGGCGATGTCGCGTACGCGGTTCCGGCAGCGATCTATGGTCTGCTGATGTTCGTGACCGCTGGCATCTTCATTGTCTGGGCCAGGCGCTGGTCGGGCGTTGCCGCCCGTGCCCGCAGACAGGTGCGCGCCTAAAGCGCCTTCAGCGCCGAATGCAGGGCTGTCAGGTCATCCGGCAAGGGCGTCTCGAACACCATTTCCTCGCGTGTTGTGGGGTGCACAAATCCCAGGACGGCGGCATGCAGGGCCTGCCGGCCGAGCGTGCGTATTTCGGGCAGGTCTGGCACGCCCTTCAGCTGGCTGGTGCGTTGTGGTCCGTAGAGCCTGTCGCCGATCAGCGCATGACCCAGATGCTCCATGTGAACCCGGATCTGGTGTGTCCGGCCGGTCTCCAGACGGCATTCGACCAGCGCGGCCAGCGGCGTGCCGATCGGAGCCTTGGCTTCCTGGCCATAGGTTTCCTGCACCTGATAATGGGTGATGGCTTCCTTGCCGGCTTCGCTTTCCCACTTGAGCACGGCCATCTTCACCCGGTCGCGCGCCGAGCGGGCAAGGCGCGTCTCGACGACGCCTTCACGCGGGCGCGGCGCACCGCGCGTGAAGGCAAGATAGGCGCGCTCTACCGAGTGCCTGGCGAACTGCTTGGAGAGATAGCGGTGCGCTAAATCATTCTTCGCAACGACCAGAACGCCCGACGTGTCCTTGTCGATGCGGTGCACGATGCCTGGCCGCTCCACCCCGCCAATGCCCGAAAGACTGTCCTTGCAGTGATAGAGCAGGGCATGCACCAGCGTGCCCGTCCACGCGCCTGCGCCAGGATGCACGGTCAGGCCGGCGGGCTTGTTGATGACAATGAGGTCGTCATCCTCGTGCAGTATGTCGAGTGGAATGTTTTCCGGCTTGGGAATGGCGGGCTGCAGCGCGGGCATGACCAGCGTGTAGCGTCCGCCCTCCCGCACTTTCGCGGACGGGTCGGTCAGCGCAGCACCGTCCAGTGCTAGCGCACCACCCTCCACAAGTGCCTTTCAGCGCGAACGGGAGAGCTCCGGCCATTGTGCCGCCATCCAGCGGTCCAGCCGTTCGCCTGCATCGTCCGGCCCGGCGACCGTTTCATGAATGTCCTGATCGCTCAAAACCCTGTCCCTGACTGGTTTGCCCGCCACGCCATCGTTGTTTTTGTGCAACGCGTGCTGCGCATGGTGCAGCGCATCAAAAATCTGTAACCGCGTTGAAGCAACACCGTCACCATCGCGGCGTAGCAGCAGGCTCCTGACGCGGCAAGTGGGCCGCAACTACCGGGCGAGGGAGCCATCACCATGATCCGCAAGTCAATCCTCATGTCTGCCGCTGCGCTTGGTGCGCTTACGGCTCCGGCCTTTGCCGAAACCGGTGAGGCCGCCGCCCAGCAGGTCGAGGTGATCCGTGTCACCACCCAGTTCCGCGAGCAGTCCCTCGCCGACGTGCCGGTCAACGTGACCGCCTTCGACGCCGAGCTCATTGATCGTCTGGATATCCGCAATCTCGAAGACATGGCGGCCTTCACGCCGGGCCTCGTTGTTCAGGAGCAGAGCCCCAACAATACCGGCTACTCCCTGCGCGGCATCACCACCGATAGCGGTGATACGTTCGCCGAGTCCCGCGTCGCTGTTTTCCAGGACGGTGTCTCGATCACGCGTTCGCGTGGCTCCTATGTTGAACTCTTTGACATCGAGCGTCTGGAAGTTGCCAAGGGCCCGCAGCCGACCCTGTTCGGACGCGGCGCGCTGATCGGCGGTATCAACATCATCCAGCGCAAGGCCGAGGATACGTCCTCCGCGCAGGTTTACGGCGCGACCGGCAATCTCGACCAGACCGAGATCGGCGGCTACATCAATGCCCGCGTTACCGACGGTGCGGGCCTGCGCATTTCCGGTGTCCGCCGCAGCCGCGACGGTCATATCGACAACCTTCTGGGCGGTACGCTGCAGGGGCGTGACGTGACGGCACTGCGCGCCGTTTTCAGCGCCGAGCTGGTCGAGGGCCTCGATCTTGACCTGATCGCCAACTGGCAGGTCGATACCGGCCCGGGCACCTCTTTCAAGTCGGGCACTCTGGCACCGGCTGGCGGTGATACGAATCCCTTCACACCGGCGGGCATGTTCACCTTCCCCGGCTTTGAAAATGACATGGGCCTCGGGCTTGACCGCACGGTGTGGGGCCTGACCGGCCTTGTGGACTACCGCATCAATGACGCGCTCACCTTGAGCTCCATCACCGGCTATCGCGAGTTCGACTCGGTCGAGGTCTTTGACCCGATCGGTGGCGGTATCAGCTTCATCAACTTCGCCGAGGATGCGCGCGGCCGTCAGCTGAGCCAGGAATTCCGCCTCTCCTACGACGCAGGCGGGCGCATCTCGGCTGTGGGCGGTCTGGCCTGGTTCTACGAAGCCGGCACACAGCGTATTCCGCTGATCGCCAATGAGGCGACCGTGCAGGCTTTCTTCGTCAACCAGGGCGCGTTCGGCAATCCGGCCGGTATCGCGGCTCTGCTGGGTGTGCCGGTCTCGGCGATCACCAGCCTGTCCAATCCGTTCGGTTTCTCCATTGCGGCGCTTGCGGGCGGTCAGGGCTTTGTGCCGCTCGGCACCTATCAGGAAGAATCGGCCAACTCCGGGCGCACCGAGGCGTTTGACGTCTTCGGCGAGATCACCTTGCAGGCCACTGACCGGCTGAGCTTCACCGCCGGCGTGCGCTATACCGGTGAAGACAAGCGCACCTCCGGCTATGGCGCGGCGCTTGCTGGTCCGAACCGGGTCAATTTCGCACCCTTCCTCGTCCTGCCGGGCACACCGAACGGTGCGACGCAGACGCAGGAAGCGAGCTTTGATGACTTCACCTGGCGCTTGGTTGCCGCCTACGAGGTCAGCGACAGCCTCAACACCTGGATTTCCTATGCGCGCGGCCGCCGTCCGGACGTGCTGGCGCTGGATACCGGTTCGCCGACCTTCTTCTCCACTGCACCTGCCGAGCTTGTCGACTCCTATGAGGCAGGCGCCTTCCTTACCCTTGATCGCGGCACGGTCTCCGGCTCGATCTTCTATTCCGAGTACGAGAACTTCCAGTCGAGCGTGTTCGACCCGTTCACCGGCCAGTTCGGTCCGTCCAATGCCGGTGAGGCGACCCAGTACGGTCTCGAGCTGCAAGCCAGCTACGCCGTCACCGACCGCGTCGAGATGTTCGCCACCTATGCCTACAACATGGCGACCTTCAACGACACGTCGAACGGTCAGGCTCAGGCCCTTGCCGGCAACCGCTTCCGCTACTCGCCCGAACATTCTGCCTCGGTCGGAGTGCGCGCGGAGCTGTTCAGCAATAATCTCGGCAGCCTGAGCTTCCTGCCGGCCTATAGCTGGCAGTCGCATATCTTCTTCGACAACAACAACCAGCGCTTCGCCGGGGTCCGTCAGGACGCCTACGGCCTCCTGCGGGCCCGCTTGCGCTTCGATGCCGCTGACGAGCGCTGGTATGGCGAGGTGTTCGGTTCGAACCTCACGGATGAGCAATACCTCATCGATGCGGGCAATACCGGTGCGGCCTTTGGACTGCCGACCTTCATTGCCGGTTCGCCGCGCCTTTACGGTGTGCGTCTGGGCGTGAATTTCTAGGACAGCCGGTTTTCGCCGGGGGGCGGTGCTGGCAGGGCCGGGCGGCTGCTTGAGGGAGCAGCTGGCCCGGCCCTTTTTCTTGTGCCTGTCACAAAGCCCGGTCACAAATTGCGATCACACAGATGCGAAGGGGAGTGAGGGTCATGGTCAAGAAGCTCGATCTGACGCGCCGCGGGGCGCTTCTGGCAGCCGCCGGTGTGGGCGCAGGCCTCACGGCCTGTTCGCAGGCCGCACCGCGCTTTGATCCGCTGCCCGTCCCCGAAGGCCCCTTCAAGCATGGCGTGGCGTCCGGTGATCCTGATCAGACCGGCGTGGTGCTGTGGACGGCTGTCACGGCAGCAGAGACCGGGCCGGTCGGGCTGGAAATTGCCACTGACGATGCGTTCTCCAACATCGTCCGGCGAGAAAGCGTAAGCCCGCGCGCAGGCGTGCTGCGCATTCATGACGCCGTGCCGGTCAAGATGCTGGTGGAGGGTTTGGAGCCGGGCGGCGTATATTTCTACCGCTTCACCCATGGCGGCAATGTTTCACCCGTAGGGCGCACGCGCACGCTTCCCGACGGCCCTGTCGACCGCTTCCGCATCGCAGCCTTCTCCTGCTCAAACTACCCTTACGGTTTCTTCAACGCTTATCGCGATGCGGCCGACCAGGGCGATTTCGACCTGGTCGTCCATCTGGGCGACTATCTCTACGAGTACGCCCATGGCGGCTATGCCACGGCAGATGCAGAGCGGCTCTCGCGCATGCCCGACCCCTTGCACGAGATTGTCAGCGAGGAGGACTATGCCCGCCGTCATGCGCTCTATTGCTCGGACCCGGATCTGCAGGCGCTGAAGGCCGGTGCGCCCTGGATTGCCATCTGGGATGATCACGAGACCGCCAACGATGCGTGGAGTGGGGGCGCGGAAAACCATCAGAGCGAAACCGAGGGCGACTGGCCAACCCGGCGCGACAATGCCCTGCGTGCCTGGCATGACTGGCTGCCCGTGCGTGAGGCTGAACCGCTCATGCGCCGCTATGGTTCGGTGGAGATAGGGGATCTGGCCTCGCTAATCTTTGTCGAGACGCGCCTGACCGCCCGCACCGAGGAACTGACCTTCGACAGCTTTCCGATCCCCGTTGATGCCAATCCGGAGGACCCTGAGAACAGGGCTGCCGTGCAGCGCTGGCGCGACGAGGTCGTCGGCCACCCCGACCGCCGCCTCGTTGATGACGACCAGCATGCCATGATCGAAGACGCACTGGCTGCGTCTGCGGCCGCCGGCAAGCCGTGGCGCATTCTCGCCAATCAGGTGCTGATGGGGCGTCAGGAAGCGCCGAACTACATGACCCAGACGCCCTTCTGGCTGCGCACCGTCATGCGCATGCAGGGCGGCTTCAACTGGGAGTTTGCCCAGCGCACTGCCCATGGCGTGCCGATGAATCTCGACAGCTGGGACGGTTTCCCGCTCGACCGCGAGCGCCTCTATGCTTCGGTGAGGAACGCCGGAGCCGACATCGTGGTGCTCACCGGCGACACCCACAATACCTGGGTGTGTGACTTGCACGATGCATCAGGCAACAGGGTCGGGACCGAGTTCGGTGTCACCTCGGTAACCAGCCCGTCCCCCTATGAGGCCGTCAATGCGCCGGGTGTCGATTTCGGCACCATGGCCGAGGACCGCAACGCGGAAATCCTGCGCAATAATGCCTGGGACAAGGGCTATACCCGCCTCACCCTTACGCCCGACGAGCTGGTCGCGGAGCAGATGATCCTGTCGACGATCAAGGACCGCACTTTCACCATCCAGGCCGATGGCGTCTGGCGGGTCCGGCCAGCCAATGGCGGCCCGGTGCCACAGGTGGAACGTATCGGCTGAGGCATTTTCCCGCGCTGGCGGTTGCGAGCGTGTCTGTGTGCCCTAGTATGGGCGCAACGGCTGCCGGGGAACTGCCCTTTCAATGCGCATCATCACCTACGCGCCGCTGAAGACGGATCTTCGGCTGGCACCGGGGCTTACGCCGTCGCTGGAAAGCTTTGCGGAAATTTCCGGCGCGCTGGCATCTGCGCTGCCGGCAGACAGCTTCACGGTTTTCAACCAGTCCAATGGTGACCGGCGGGCCTATGGCGTGCTCAGCGAGGATGTCTGGGATTTGCGCCTGTTCACCTGGCACCCGCGTGACGATCTTCGCATTCATGTCTATCCGGGGGCTCTGGCCATTGCCGAGCTGGTGCTCGAGCCCGAAGGCCCGCGCGAGGAAATTGAAGCCTGGACGCAGGACGAGACCGACGCCCGTCTCAGGGCGGTTTTCGCTGATTTTCGCGATGCGCTGCATCAGGCCCGGAAGGCCCTTCCTGAAGGCGCGCTCGATGGCGGGCGCGGCGCCGCGCCTGAACGTGAGGTCAGCTTCGACGTGACACGCATTTCGCGCACGCTGCTCATCTCTCCCGAAGAGCGTGATGACAGGAACGTGCAGGCGCTGTTGACCCGGTGGCTTGCCAGCACGATCCGGCCAGCCGACGCCGAAGACATCAATGCCGGCCGGCTGGATGTGTCGATGAGCTGGGTCAATTACGCCATTGTCGACAGCGATCCGGCCCGCACCCGCGAGCTGACTGCCACGATGCGTATCGCGCAGTATTTCTGGTCGGCCCAGGAATGGCTCAACGCCGAGACCCAGTCGATCATTGCCGGTGAGCTGAACGAGCGTCAGGCGCATCACGCCCGGGCGCGGCTTGTAGCCAGCCGCTCGCGCATGCAGATGCTGAAGGTGGAGTACAACGCTTTGCGCAGCGTGCTCAGCCGCTCCAAGGAAATGCGGCTGAAGGCGATACTGGACGGATGGTCCTATGACACGCTGGCGGCCAACGGCGCACTGCTGGTGGATATGTGTTCTGACCGTCTGGGCGAGATCGCCGAGCGCCGGGCCGACCGTTCAGGCTTCTTTACCGACATGATCCTTGTCAGCATCGGCCTTCTGGCGGTTATTGATGTGCTGGTCGGCCTTCTGGCTTTCAGCCGTGAAATCACCACCCGCCCGGCGCTTCAGTATACCGATAGCGGGGTGTCGCAAATCCTGTCGGTGTTCGCTGATGTGAACACGGACACCACCCTGTTCGGCGGAGGTGTCGTCGTCCTTGTCCTGCTGGGGGTCTATCTTGTTGCACGCAAGGCACGCTAGGGCGTTTCTCCTTCTGTTGATGCTTGCAGGGCCTGTTCAGGCCGCCAGCGCACAGGAGGAGGCTGTAATCGCCGCCCACACTGATATATGGCCACCCTATGTCGAGGCTGGCGCGCCGCTGGAAGGCAGCGTCGTCAACATCGTTCGCATGGTGCTGGACGACATGGGAATGGAAGCGGACTGGCAGCGCTTCGACTTCGCCTATAGCTACGACAAGGTCGTTCAGGGCCACGCGCCGCTGGCCTTTCCCTATTTCCGGACGGCGCAGCGCGAGCAGGAAGTGGTACTGTCCGCGCCTCTGTTCGAGGTGACCAATCTCATCTTCCACAATCGCCGCTTTGGTACGCTCGGCGCCGCCGATCTCGGCAATGCCCGTTTCGGACGCGTTGCCGGCTATTCCTATGGTGAGACACTGGATGCCTACAGTGCGCAGGCGCGCGTCTTCGCCAGTGAGGCTGGCGCCCTGCGGGCACTTCTGGATGGCGAGATCGATGCCCTGCCCATGACGCAGAGTGTCGCCGAGGCGACACTCGAGGCGTCCTTTCCCGACGAGATCGAACTGATCCGCCCGGTGGAAGGCATATCCGACACGGCGAGCCTGCACGTCATAGCCCCAATGACCGAAGAGGGGCGCGCGCTGATAGCGCGGTTTGATGCCTCGCTGATGCGCCTGCGCGAAGCGGGCATCATTCCGCCCGGAGATCCGTCTGCCCGGGTACGCCAGCCAGCCCGCACCCTGGCGCGCCTGGTGGCATCGGAGGGCTTTCCAATGATCCTTGCCCGTATCCCCGGGGAGACGGGCTATCTGCCCATACCGCCCGGTGCCCGCGTGACCGTGACCGGATGGAGCGAGCGTATCGCACAAGGGCAGGACGATGACCGCCTCTACCAGACCATGATGGATGAAACGCGCGTCGTAATGCTGTCAGGCCCCCATGTCGGACGCGAGCTTCTGGTGCGTAACATGCATCTGGAAATCGCCGATTAGGCCTGCTCGTCTTCCGGGCAGTGGGCGGCGGCGCGAAAAACATTACATCAAATTTCGTCGACAAGCGCCTTGCGGCGCGTCACATCTGAAGGTGAGCGCACAGGCCTGTGCGCAAACGGGGCTGAAATTCAGGGGAAGTGAAATGAAATTCGTCGCCAGTGCCTGGAGCGGGCTGGGTGCCATCCAGCGCGGTATCGTGCGTGTCATCGGGCTCATCCTGATGATCATTGTCGTCTTCATGCTGATCGGGTCGCTGTTCTCCAGCGACACTGTAAGGGTCGGGTCTTCCGGGGCCCTGTCCCTCAACCTCAATGGCCGGCTTGTCGAGGAACGCACCATCGTCTCTCCGAGCGGTGCCTTGCAGGCTGCCCTTTTCGGCGGCGGTGGCGGAAACGAAATTCTGCTCGATGACGTCGTGAACGGCCTGCGCCTCGCGGCTGAGGACGAGGACGTGACCACGCTCGTCCTTCACCTGTCCGATTTTGGCGGCGCCATGCCGTCCAGCCTGCACACGCTGGCGGCAGAAATGCGCGCCTTCCGCGAGACCGGTAAGACCATCATCGCCCATGCAGACATGTATGGGGATGCCAACTGGTTCCTCGCTGCCCATGCCGACGAGGTCATCCTGCATCCGCAAGGCATGGCGATCGTCGAGGGCTATTCCAGCTTCCGCACCTATTTCCGCGGTCTTCTCGACCGTCTTGGCGTGACGGTGAACATCTTCCGGGTTGGCGAGTTCAAGTCGGCCATCGAGCCCTACGAGCGTGCCGATATGTCCGAAGCCGATTACGAGGCGCGCTCCTTCCTGTTCGGTGATCTGTGGGCGGCCTATACCCGCGATGCGGAAGCCGCTCGCGGCCTGACGCCCGGCACGCTGCAACGCATCGCCGACAATGCCGACACGCTGGTTCAGGGCGTGAATGGCGAGATTTCCCAGCTTGCGCTCGATGAGGGTCTTGTCGACCAGCTTCTTGGCCGCACCGCCTTCAACGCGTTGCTGGATGAACGCTTCGGCACGCTCGATGACGGTGCTCGCCCCGACCTGACCGACTTCTTCGAATGGTACAATGCCAACAAGGAAGAGGCGTCTGGAAATGGCCGCAACGTGATTGCGGTGATCAATGCGGTCGGCACCATTGTCGATGGCGAGGCCGATGGCGGCACGATTGGCGGCGACATTCATGCGCGTCTGGTGCGTCAGGCTCGCCTCGATCCGAATGTGAAAGCGATTGTCCTGCGCATTGATAGCGGCGGCGGCGGCGTCTTTGCCTCCGAACTGATCCGCGAGGAACTGGCACAGGCCCGTGCCGACGGCATCACGGTCATTGCCTCGATGGGCGGCGTTGCCGCATCGGGCGGTTACTGGATCGCCACGCCTGCGCATGAAATCTGGGCGCACCCGACGACCATCACTGGCTCGATCGGCATTTTTGGTCTCGTGCCCACTTTCGAGAACACGCTTGAGCAGGTTGGCGTCACGTCTGACGGCTATGCCAGCACCCGCCTTGGCGGCGCCATCTCGGTTGAGCGCGGCATCAACGAGTATGCAGCCGCCATCTACCAGGCGAGCATCAATGCCGGCTACGAGCAATTCCTCTCGGTCGTCGGCGAGGCACGCGGCATGAGCCGTGATGCGGTTGATGCCGTGGCGCAGGGCCGTGTCTGGACCGGGTCGCAGGCGCTGGAGCGCGGCCTTGTCGACCGTCTTGGCACTTTTGATGAAGCCGTCAGCCGTGCCGCCGAACTCGCCGAGCTGGAAGAGGGTGACTACCAGCTGAAGGTCTTCTCCGAGGAACGCTCGCAGTTTGAAGCCCTGCTGGCCGCCTTCGGCCTGGACGATGAGGCCTCGTCCGGTCTTCTGGGCACCGGAGCCCTGGTCCGGCTTGCCGGCGATGTGGCGCAGGAAGTGCACGCTGTCGAGCTGATGAATGACCCGACGGGCCGCTATGCAGTCTGCCTGGAGTGCCCGGCGCTCGCCGTTCGCTAGGTGAAAGGCAGGGTCAACAAAAAACCCCGGATGGGCACGGCCCATCCGGGGTTTTTCATGCCTGCAAGTCTGGTTTTTGCGGCCTTAGCGCTTGGACTGTTCGCACAGGCGCATGAAGCGTTCGCGCAGTTCCGGGTTGGCCTTGAACTCACCGGTAAAGGTGGTCGTGATGGTCGAGACGTGCGGGTGATGCACGCCGCGCGTTGTCATGCACTGGTGCTTGGCATCGACGAACACCGCCACGCCGCGCGGGTTCATCGCGTCGGTGATGGCATCGGCAATCTGGGCCGTCATCGTCTCTTGCGTCTGCAGACGCTTGGAGAAGGCCTCGACCACCTTGGCGATCTTGGAGATACCGACAACCGCACGGTCAGGCAGGTAGGCGACACAGGCCGTGCCAAGAATGGGGGCCATGTGGTGCTCGCAATGGCTCTCCACATCGATATGGGTCAGCATGACCATATCGTCATAGCCCTGCACGTCCTCGAAGCGCTTGCCGAGGATTTTGGCCGGGTCTTCGTGGTAGCCGCGGAACCATTCCTCATAGGCTTTGACCACGCGCTTGGGCGTTTCCAGAAGGCCTTCGCGGCGGGGATCGTCACCGGCCCAGCGAAGAAGCGTGCGAACAGCCTCTTCGGCTTCGTCGCGGCTGGGGCGTTTGACGGGTTCAAGCATGTCGGCGGCAGCGCCGAGATCAGTTTTTTTCACAATCGCGTCCATGAAGGGCGGATCCTTTCGTTGTCGGGTCCCCGGTCCGGCCGAAATGGCAGGACCAGAGTAGTGCCGGTTTCCGGATCCAGCGGCGGGGCGGGCTTTTGGAAGGCCCTTGTCACATGCTCCAGCGCCGGGTCGTGCAGTCCGGTGGAAAAAGGGCCATCCCTCATTCCGGGCTGCGATGCATATATGGCGTCGATTTGCCGTTTCCACTGCGGCATGACGCCTTTTTCTTCTAACCCGGTCATGGCGGTGTCACAAGCATGTGTGCCGGACACGCCCCGCCGCACCGATTGGGGCTGCGCAAGGCCAAGGGTTACGCTACATAGCCGGGCATGACCGATATCCATCTATACGACACCGCCAGCCGGAGCCGCCGCCGCTTCGTTCCCGTCAATCCTGACCGGGTGACGATGTATGTCTGCGGGCCGACCGTGTATGGCCCGGCCCATATCGGGAATTTCCGCCCGGCGGTCGTCTTTGATGTGCTCTTCCGCCTGCTGCGCGAAGTTTATGGCGCGGACCATGTCGCTTATGCGCGCAATTTCACGGACGTGGATGACAAGATTAACGCCGCCGCCGCGCAGGAGGAGGTTGATATCTCTGTCATCACGCGGCGCTTCACCGCGATCTACCATTCCGACAGTGATGCGCTGGGCATTATGCGGCCGACCTATGAGCCGACCGCCACGGGCCATATGGCCGAGATGATCGCGATGATTTCCGCCCTCATCGAAAGCGGGCACGCTTACGAAGCCGAGGGCCATGTGCTCTTCTCGGTCGCGAGCTACGAGGCCTATGGCAAGCTTTCCGGCCGTTCGCTGGACGACATGATCGCGGGCGCACGCGTCGAGGTCGCTCCCTACAAGAAGGATGCGGCAGACTTCGTGCTCTGGAAGCCGTCAAAGCCGGGCGAGCCTGAATGGCAGGCACCCTTCGGTGCGGGCCGCCCGGGCTGGCATATCGAATGCTCGGCAATGGCGGAGAAGCATCTCGGCCTGCCGTTC
>NZ_JBQLZR010000288.1:0-9003 GCF_052168375.1 Glycocaulis sp. | reverse complement strand
CTGAAAACCAAGGAAATCGCGAACTTCAAACTGCCTGAGCAGATGATCCTGGTCGATGCTCTGCCGCGCAATCCGCTCAACAAGGTGCTGCGCTGGCGCCTCGTTGAAATAGCACGGGAAAAGCAGTCATGAGCGGGCCGGTCTTCATCCTTGGCGGCGCGCAAAGCGACTTTGCCGCCAACTGGACGCGCCAGGAAAAGTCGCTCTTTGACATGATCGCCGAGACGACACGCGCCGCGCTTGATGACGTGCGCATGGATGCTGCCGAGATCGACGCTGTCCATATCGGCAATTTCGCTGGCGAGCTGTTCTGCGGTCAGGGCCTTCTTGGCGGCTTCATGGGCCATGTCGATCCGGGTTTTGAGGGCAAGCCGACCAGCCGCCACGAAGCGGCCTGTGCCTCCGGCTCCATGGCGATCCTCGCGGCGATGAGCGACATCCTGGCAGGTCACTACGAAACGATTGCCGTTGTCGGCGTCGAGATGATGCGCAACGTGCCGGGTGAAACGGCAGCCCAGCACCTTGGCAGCGCCGCTTGGGCGGGGCGAGAGGCCTTGGGCGCGCGCTATCTCTGGCCAGCCATGTTCTCCGATCTGGCGGAGGAATATGACCGCCGCTACGGCCTGAAATACGAGCATCTGGCAGCAATCTCGAAAATCAATTTCGACAATGCCAAGCGTAATCCGCATGCCCAGACGCGCAGCTGGCAGTTCGGGGAGGGCAGCTTTGCGCGCGATGACGACGCCAACCCCGTCATCGAAGGCTGGATGCGGCGCTCTGATTGCGGGCAGGTGACAGACGGCTCCGCCGTGATCGTTCTGGCGAGCGAAAAGGCGGCCCGCGCCTATGCCGCAAGGCGCGGTCTCGACCTCGCCGCCATTCCGCGCCTCAAGGGCTGGGGGCATACGACCGCCCCGCTGATGATGGACGCAAAGCTGGAGAAATCGCGAAAAGAGGGCGGCTACGCCCTGCCCTGGACGCGCAAGGCCATCACCGATGCCTACGCGCGTGCGAATATCGCTGGCCCGGACCAGGTCGACGGTATCGAGACGCATGACTGCTTCTCGGTAACTGAATACATGGCGATTGAACATTTCGGCCTGACTGCCCCTGGCGAAGGATGGAAGGCGGTCGAGGACGGCACGATTGCCTTCGGCGGAAAGCTGCCGGTCAATCCTTCGGGCGGGCTTATCGGGCTGGGCCATCCGGTCGGAGCCACGGGCGTGCGGATGGCGCTGGATGCGGCGCGCCAGACCTCGGGCCGGGCCGGCGACATGCAGGTCGACGGTGCGCGCACCTTTGCAACCTTCAATGTCGGCGGCTCCGGAACGGCGAACGTGTCGTTCGTGATCGGGGTCTAGCCACCGTCTTCCCGCTTCATCATTCCGGGGGAGCAGAGCGACACCCGGAACCCAGCGTCTACAATGCATCTGGGTTCCGGCTCTGCAGCTTCGCTGCGGCCGGAATGACGAGCAAAAGTGAAACTTCAACCGGAAAAGATCGCTTCAATGACCCACACCTATATCTTCGATGCTGTCCGGTCGCCGCGCGGAAAGGCCAAGGAGGATGGCGGGCTTGCCGCGCTGAAACCGCATGAGCTGAACGCCCGGCTGATTGCGGCGCTGGCATCGCGCAATGGTAAAGCGGCGATACAGGATGCTGCGAGCCTGACGCTTGGCTGCGTCGGCCAGGTCGGCGCACAAGGCGGGCATCTCGCTCTGGTGACGCGCCTGCATGCCGGCCTTCCCGACGCCGTGCGCGCCCTGACTATCAATAACTATTGTGTGTCGGGCCTGACGGCGGTCGCAATGGCAGCCCATGAAGCAGCCGCCAGCGGCGATGACCGCCTGCGGCTGGCGGGAGGGGTCGAGATGATGAGCGCCGTCCCCTTCATGGGCGACAAGGCGCACTATTATGCCGACCGCGAGACGGCTCTCGCCCTGCGCTATGTCCCGGTAGCCTTGTCGGCAGACCTGATGGCCACGATGGAAGGCTATTCGAAAGATGATCTGGACGCAGTGACAGCCCGCTCGCACCAGCGTGCTGCGGCGGCCTGGGAGAAGGGCCGGCTGGATGAGGTCATCGCCATCAAGGGCGCTGACGGATCTGTCGTTCTGGAGCGCGACGAGAGCGTGCGGGCCGGAACGACGCCGGAAAGTCTGGCCCGCTTCGGCCCTGCCTTTGCCGAGATGGGGGCTGCGGGCTTTGACGCCGTGATGCTGAAAGCCCGCCCCGAGCTGAACGAGATCAAGCACGTCCACTCGGTCGCCAATTGCCCGCCTGTCTGTGATGGCGCAGCTCTGGCGCTCGTTGGCTCGAAGGCGGCAGGCGAGACGGCCGGCATCAAGCCCAAGGCGCGTATTCGCGCAATGGCTGAAGCAACCGCTGATCCTGTCTTGCAACTCACGGCCGGCTTTGCCGCCATGGACCAGATTCTGGCGGCAACGGGTCTCAAGCTGTCTGATTTCGACCGTATCGAATTCATGGAGGCTTTCGCTGCCACACCGTTGAAATTCGAGCGGGATTATGCCCCCGACCTGGACACGGTGAACCCCGAAGGCGGGCATCTGGCCATGGGTCATCCGATGGGCGCGTCCGGCGCGATCCTGCTGGCAACCATGCTCGGCGGGCTGGAGCGCTCTGGCGGAACGCTCGGCCTGATTGTCGCCCATGGGGGTTCCGGCGTCGGATCGGCCATGGTGGTGGAGCGGGTCTGAGACCCAACTGCCTGCTTGCAGGCATTGGCCCGTACGCTAGTCTTGCTGGAAGGTTAATGGCGTCGCCCGTCCGGGCGAGCCTGGCTTGGGGGGCAGGATATGACACGGTGCTGGCGCACGACGCTTCTGGCGGGGGTATTGGGGCTGGGCCTGACGGGGGCGGGCTGGGCGATACAGGATGCGCCGGAGGAAGCCCCTCCTGGCGAGGACTCCGCCAGCAGCGAGGCGGAAAGCCCGGAGCCTGCCGGAGAGAGTGCCGGAGAAGAACTCCCGCAACAGGCCGTCGAGGCCGTTCTCGATGACCCGGAGGCCGCACTTAGCGCTTTTGCCGAACCGCCTGCACCCACCTCCCTTTCGACATTGGCCGAAGGCGACACCGTTCCGGTCGTTTGCCCGTTCCGTGACACGATTGACTATGAGCCCGGCGAGATCAGCTGCGGCCTGCTGGCTGTCCGCGAGAACCGCGAGACGGAAACGAGCCGCATCATCCAGCTTCTCTATGTGAAGATTCACGCGCGAGGCCCGGAGGAGGGTGACGCGGGCGACGAAGACGGGGAGGCCGGGGAAGACACCTTCACGCCCCGCGAGGACCCGATTGCCTATCTCACCGGTGGTCCGGGCGTCGGCGTTCCGAGCTATGTCGAGCGGTTCAAGGATCATGCCGCGACCGAAACCCGTGATCTCTACATTCTTCAGCAGCGCGGCATCACCCAGTCGGGCGATTTCTGTCCGCTCTACAATGCGGAAGAGCCTGCCCTGAATGTCGGGCAGACCCCGGCCGAGCAGGAAGCCTTCACACTGGCACGGCTTGAACGATGCTTTGACCGGGCCGTCGCCGAGGGCGTGGACCTGTCTGCCTACAACACGGTGGAAAATGCCCGCGATGTGCGCGTGTTGCGCGAAGCGCTGGGCTATGAGACCTGGAATGTCTGGGGCATTTCCTATGGCTCGCATCTCGGCCAGATGCTCACGCAGGTGGATCCCGAAGGCATTCGCGCGCTCGTCATAGACGCGATCGTGCCAAATGATCTTGAAAACCTGATGCGCATTCACCGCTGGGCGGACCGGGTGCTCGACCATATCACGTCGACCTGCGAGGCCGACACGGCCTGCGCGCGCGCCTACCCGGACCTGCGTGAACGCGCTTATGCGGCGATGGCGTCGCTGCAGGCAGACCCGGTGATCGTTACGGTGTCGGATACGGAAGTCTTCCCCGGCGGCCAAGTCGCGGTCGGCGGAGCGGCGATTGCCTTTGCGCCTTTCTCGATGATGTACGAGCAGAGCACCTATCCCGGCATGGCCGCCGTTCTGAACGCGCTGGTACGCGCGGCTGAACGCCGCGACGAGACCGTGTTCACCGCCATCGCTCTGGGTGCTGGCGGAGACCTTGCAGGCGGCGATTTCTCCGCCGGCATGAACGCCGCAATCTCCTGCAATGACGGCTATACGTGGCAGAATGCCCGCGTGATCGCTGAAGACTTGTCCGAAGTGCCCGGCCTTGCAGGACTGATCGGATCGGTCGAGGGGGCTGAGGCCAGCCAGGCCTTGTGCGAACGCTATGGCATGGGCCTGCGTGACCGCAGCGAATATGCGCCCGTCTCCTTTGATGGCCCGGCCCTGATCGTCAACGGGGCGTGGGACCCGATTACCCCGCCGGACCTTGCCCGCCAGATCATGCCGGGCTTTTCCAATGGCCAGTATCTGGAAGTGCCCTTCGCTGGCCACGGCCCGACGCGTTCAGACGAGTGCACGGCGGATATCATGGTCGCCTTCTTCGACGATCCGTCGGCCGAGCTGGACACCTCCTGCGTGGAAACCGCCAACAGCGCGCCGGACTTTGCCATTCCGGTGACCTCACATTTCGCGGCCCGTGCCATAGTCGCGATGGAGGAGGACCGGCCGGCCCTGATCGGGCTACTGGCCTGGGGCGGTATCTCCGCCATGATATTGGGGATGGCTCTTCTTGTGTTCCCCGTGGCTTTCGTACTGCGCCGGATTGATGGCACGCCTTCGGCCAATACAGGCGGTGCACGCGCGGCCAGCGTGCTGGCGTCCGTTCTGGGCATCGGGGGGCTCGCAGTGCTGGGTTATGCCGCCTACGCGACCAGCGAGATTTCGCCCATCCTGCTGATTGCAGGGTTTGCCGGACCGGCGCATCTGGGGGCCTGGGCGATCCTGCTGTCGGGGCTGGCCGGGCTAGCGGCCCTGTTGCTGGTGGCAGGCGCGCGCCTGTCGTCTGGCCGCATGGCGTTTGGCACGCTGGCTGGCATTGTGATCACGGCGCTGGCAGCGCTTTCGCTGGCGGTGTTTGCGGCATTTGCCGACCTGACACCCTTCTGAGCTAGGCAAGCGAGCCCTCTTGCGGGCGCGAGCGCTAAAGTCCATGACAGCATGGACTTTAGCCCGCTTCCCCTTGCTCGAAGGCGTCCATGCCCCTGCCAGTCATTCTTCTTGGTGCCGTCCTTCTCGTCATGATGGGGCTCTTCCTGTCGGGCAGGCTGCGCCATGACGCGGTCGCACTCGCTGCGTTGGTCGCATGTGTGCTGCTGGGCCTTGTTCCGGCGGGCGAGGCGTTCGCCGGTTTCGGCCACCCGGCGGTCATCACTGTGGCGTGCGTGCTGATCCTCTCCGGCTCGCTGCAATCTGCCGGGACGGTGGATGTGATTGCCCGAACTGTGCTGCCTGCCAACGCTCACCCGATGGTGATGCTGGTGGTGCTCAGCGTCCTTGCCGCCTTCCTGTCGGCATTCATGAACAATGTGGGGGCTCTTGCCCTGCTCATGCCGATCGCGCTGCAGATCGCCCGCAAGAAGGGCATCGCGCCGGGCCGCCTGCTTATGCCGCTATCGTTTGCTTCCATACTCGGTGGTATGACGACGCTTATCGGCACACCGCCCAACCTCATCGTCTCAGGTTTTCGCGCCGAGACCGGCGAAGGTGCCTTCTCGATGTTCGATTACGCACCGGTCGGCCTCGCAGTCGCCGGCGCGGGCCTGCTCTTCGTGCTGGGCCTCGCCTGGCTGCTCGTGCCGCGGCGCAACCCGCCCGGCGCCGAGGGCTTCGAGACGGGAGCCTACCTGACAGAAGCCCGGGTGCTCGACGATAGCCGCGCCAACGGCAAGACCTTGCGCGAGCTGCAGCCGAGCCTCGACGAGACCGGCGCGGAAATCCTCGCACTGATACGCGACGAGACCCGCTATCCCTCGCCCCACGCCAACCGAAAGGTGAAGGCGGGCGATCTTCTGGTCATCCAGTCAGACCCTGACGGTCTGACATCGACCCTTTCCACGCTTGGCCTGCAGCTGGAAGAGGAAGCCTCCACGGCACCGGCCGAGGGCGAGGACGAGAAGGCAGAACTGCCCGAAGAGGTGGAATCGCCCGGCGAACGCCGCCGCGTCATTCATGCCGACGAGGTTCATCTGGCCGAATACGCCGTTTCGCCGGGCTCCGCCCTGGCTGGACGGTCGGCCAGCGACATACATCTGCGGACACGCTTTCAGGTCAATCTCCTCGCTGTCTCCCGGAACGCCACCCACTCGCGCGCCCGCCTGCGCACGATGAAGCTGAAGGAGGGCGACGTCCTGCTCTTGCAAGGCGGGGAGGACGCGATAGCCGAGTTCGCATCGCACATGGGGTGCGTGCCGCTTGCCGAGCGTACCTTGCGTATCCCCGATGCCCGCAAGGCTGTCTCTGCGGCAATTATCATGGGCGCGGCGGTGGCGCTGGCCGCGACTGGCACGCTGCCGGCTGCCATGGCCTTTGCCGCCGGTGTGCTGGCCATCATGCTCACACGCATCGTCCCCTTGCGGAACATTTACGACAATGTGGACTGGCCGGTAATCGTGCTGCTGGGCGCATTGCTGCCCGTCGCCGGGGCGCTGAAAACCACGGGCGCGGCTGATCTGGTGGCAGCCTGGCTGCTCTCGCTGACCGGACAGTCAGGCCCCGTACTGGTGCTGGTCCTGATCCTTGTGGCGACGATGACGCTCTCCGACTTCATGAACAACGCCGCCACGGCCGCTGTCATGTGCCCCGTTGCCATCAGCCTCGCGGCATCCATGGGTGTCAGCGCCGATCCCTTCCTCATGGCTGTCGCCGTCGGGGCAAGCTGCGCCTTCCTGACCCCTATCGGTCACCAGAACAACACGCTGATCCTCGGGCCGGGCGGCTTCCGCTTCGGCGATTACTGGCGTCTCGGCCTGCCGCTGGAAGTGATCGTGGTCGCGGTGGGCGTACCCGTCATCCTCCTCGTCTGGCCGCTCTAGAAACAAAAAGGCAAACGCACATGAACCAGGGGGCGCTTTCCCATATCAAGGTGCTGGACCTGTCGCGGGTTCTCGCCGGACCGTGGTGCGCGCAGATCCTCGGCGATCTCGGCGCTGATGTGATCAAGGTGGAAAATCCCGATGGCGGTGACGATACACGCGGCTGGGGCCCGCCCTTCATGCCCGACAAGGCGGGCGGGCAGGGTGATGCCGCCTATTACCTCTGTGCCAACCGCAACAAGCGCTCCATCGCCGTCAACCTGCGTGAACCCGAAGGTCAGGCTCTGGTGCGCAAGTTGGCGGCCCAGAGCGATGTCATCATCGAGAATTACAAGACCGGTAGTCTGAAACGGTTCGGCCTCGACTATGACTCCATTAAAGAGAACAACCCCGCTATTGTGTATTGCTCAGTAACGGGTTTTGGCCAGACCGGCCCCAATGCGCACCTGCCGGGCTATGATTTCCTCATTCAGGCCATGGGCGGTCTGATGTCGGTGACAGGTGAGGACGCGCCGGTAAAGGTGGGCGTGCCGATTGTTGACCTGTTCACGGGGGTTTACGCAGCAGGGGCCATTCTGGCGGCGCTGGTCGCGCGCGATCAGGGCAAGGGCGGGCAGAGCATCGACATGGCGCTGTTCGATGTGCAGGCAGCAATGCTTGCAAATCAGGCCTGTAACTATCTGGTGGGCGGCAAGGTGCCGGGCCGGATGGGCAACCGTCATCCCAATATCGTGCCCTATCAGGACTTCCCGACAGCCGATGGCCGCATCGCCGTCGCCGTCGGCGCTGACCGGCAGTTCCGGTCCTTCGCCGAAGTCTTGGGCCGCCCGGAATGGGGTGACGACCCGCGCTATGCGCGCAATGCGGGCCGGGTGGAATATCGCGAAGAATTGTGTGGCGAAATTGCAAGTATAATGCGTACCCGGACGAGCGCCGAGTGGCGTTCGGCCCTTGATGGGAAGGGCATTCCGTGTGGACCGATCCAGGCGCTTGACGGTGTGTTTTCAGAGCCACAGGTGCGGGAGCGGGGCCTCACATTCCAGATGGATGTGACCGGCTCCGGTCCGGCGACGCTGGTGGCGAATCCCATGCGCCTGTCAGCAACACCACCGTGCTATGCATCACCGCCGCCGAGATTCGCCGAACACACCGCGGAAGTGTTGCAAGAACGCCTCGGACTGTCGCAAATCGAAGTGGATGAGCTTCGCAAGGCAGGGATTCTGGCCTGACGTGCAGCAAATTCGGGAACGCAACTCTGGAACATACGTTAGAAATCCGCTAATCGAGTTGCAGAAGCGCCGGTATCCGGTGGTTTCGTGCGTCCTGATTGGCGCTTTTTAGATCACGCTCAACGAAGGACGTTATCCGCGTCCGGAGGGGGAATTATGAAAAAACGGCTTCTTACGGCTGCTGCTGTCGGTGCCTTTCTCGCTCTGCCGTCCGTCGCGGCGGCGCAAGAAGGTTGGTACGTCCGCGGCGCTCTCGGCTACGGCGCTCCCGGCGATGCGGGTGTGTCTGGCAACCTGAACGGCGATATCAGCGGCGAAAGCAACTTCCGCGAAGCGCTGGGTCTTGGCTATCAGTGGGCCAACGGCTTCCGCCTGGACACCGAACTGGCGCACCGCTTCAACCAGACCGGTGCTGTCGGCAACTTTGAAAACAGCTACAGCTCGGTTCACGGCTGGTCGCTGATGCTGACCGGTATCTACGAGTTCAACCAGGGCGGCTTCTACCGTCCGTACATCGGTGCCGGTATCGGTGCTGTGAACTCGACCTTCTCGGCCGGTGGCTGGAATACGGGCACCCGCACCGCGGCGTCCGTCTACCGCACCGTTCGCGGCGATGACTGGGCGATGGGCTATCAGGCTCTGGCCGGTGTTGCCTGGACGCTGACCGAGCGTCTGACCCTCGACACCGAATACCGTTACTTCGGCTACAGCCCGACCTCCTACACGCCGAATACGCGCGTTGAGCGTCTGGAAGGCCACGAAGCCTGGATCGGCCTGCGTTATGCGCTGTCG
>NZ_JBQLZR010000287.1:0-4723 GCF_052168375.1 Glycocaulis sp. | reverse complement strand
GTAATTAACCGGCACCATGCCCTCATAGAACGCGCCGCTGCTGATTGTTCTCGTGAGCGGCATCAAGCCGCGACCGCCGCCGGGCACCGAGATGCTGCCATCAGCCTCAAGTATGCCGTACCAGCCTTCAAAGTCTTGAAGGGGCGCAAGCAGAAGCGTCGTGTTGTCATCCAGATTCTGCTCACGGCTTTCCCGGGTTATCTCGCCGATAGCGCTTACCGTTGTGGCGATGCGCGCGGGGTCTTCACGGCGCAATTTGAGCCTTAACACCCCGGTGTGCGTGGTGATCGTTCTCAGATCTGGTGCGACGAGGTGGACATTGAGGGTGCCTGCCTCGCCTTGCGTCGCGAACGTCACATGCCCTTGATCGGACTGTCTTTGATAGACTAGTGCGTTGGTCGCGGCGCTGGTGGACGCGCTATTGCCGGAAATATCCACGAGCGGAGACCATTGCTGGATCAAGCCGGCCTCGTCAAACATCCAGGCAAAGGAAAGGGTCGACTCCAGAGGCTGCAAAGTCATCGATACGCCAGCACCACTTGAACGGAAAGCGGTCAGCGAGCCGGAGATGAAGAGGGTTCGTTCGGCCGTCAGATCGTTCATCTGCCCGCCCGAACGGGCCACGAAGTGGGGCTCCCAGAAGGGAGTCCTGCCGGGCACGAAGGGCTCTATTGTTCCGTCCTGACCTCTAACGAGGTCTCGACGTAAAATCCGGCTCCCGCTGCGCGGATCGACATAGTCGTATACGGCAACCAGTCCGAACCCCGGCAATAGCCAGAAAGCGTTCGGGCCGGAGCGCCCATAATAGGTTGCGAATCTGCCGCGATCGTAGCCTGTGCCTTCGAAGTTCGGCCATGCGCCCTCTCCGTGCAGCATCACTTGCGGTCCCCTTTCAGGGCTACGCGGGTTGCGCAAGGGCTCAATCCGGTAGGAGCGGTTTGCGAAGGTGATCGTTGTCCGCTCGCCCTGCGTTTCGACACGGGTTTCCAGCGGGGTGAAACTCGGCGCCATCGGCGGCGGTTCGGTCTGGCCGCGCTGTGCCTGCGAGGCGCTGGCAAGGCTTGCCGTTACGGCAAGGGCGCCCAGAACGGAAAGTGTGGCTCTTTGTGCGGCCTTCATCATCGCGCTCGCTCCCGGTTGGTTTGCCCTGCTCATGATAGCGCTGCTGCACGCCGCTGAAAGCGGAAGAAAATCTGACATTCGCGGTCAGGGGGTGGGAGGGCGGAAATGGCGAGCGGAAAAGATCAATCCTTTTTTCGTCGTTCCCGCGCAGGCGGGAACCCAGAGCCGCTTGGCAATGTCCTGGCTCGAGGATTTCTGGGTCCCCGCTCGGGGGCGGGGACCCCGGCATTACCGCTCGGGCCCCTCAACCGGGTCCCCGGGCTTGACCCGGGGCCCAGCATACCCCCTACCGTCCCGGTTTCAGGCGAGACATCAGGCGGTTATCAGCCGCGTTGAGCATCGCCATCGTACTTTCATAGCCCGCGATGATGGCGTCGTCATAGCGGCGCCATTCGCGCAGATCCATGTCGATCTCGGGCAGGACCAGCAGGTCAGCCGCCTGACGCGTATCCTCATGCTCGTCGAGCGTCGCAGCCGTAGCCGCGCGCATGAGAAGCGAGGCGATGGGCGGCGGATCGGACAGGCCATGGCGGATCGCCCAGCCGAAAAAGCCCGGCGGGTTGATGAAATCGGCCGGGTTGATCGCCTTGTTGCGGGTCACATCGACACCGACATTGGCGCCGCGATGGCTGGCTTTCAGCTCGCGCACGGGAAAATTGTTGAACACCGCCCCGTCGACCAGCACGTTCTCGCCATCGATCACGGGCGGCAGCAGGCCGGGAATGGCCAGCGAAGCCCGCAGCGCATCGCGCAAGCGTCCCCGGCGGTGCACCCGTACCGACCCGTCGGTGAGGTTTGACGACACGCAGAAGAAGGGCCGGTAGAGGTCGGCTATGTCCACATCGCCGAAATGCTCGGCGAGGCGGCGCTCCACCTCCTTGCCGCGTACCAGGCTGACCACGGGCAGCGTCCAGTCGCTAAGCGGGCTGGATTCCACGAACGCCTTGCGGATGCGGGTGTCGATCTCGTCATTGCTCCAGCCCATCGCCACCCCGGCAGCGATGATTGCGCCCATGGAGGTGCCGGCCATGAAGTCGAAGACGATGCCGGAATCGCGGAACGCCTGAATGGCGCCGATATGGGCATAGGCCCGGCTGCCGCCACCGGAAAGGACAAGGCCGACCGAGCAACCCGCCATGGTGCGGGCGAGATGGGCGACGTCCTGCTCCTCGAACTGGCGCCAGTGAAAGCAGCGCGCGGCCTCGGCGGCGTCCATCCATTCCTGCGGCGAGGCAACGCTGCGCGTGCCGCCATGGTGCAGGAGGACGATGTCGATAAGGCGCAGCTTTGCGGCGGGCGAGGGGTCTTCGGGCAGGATCGGCAAAGAGGGCCTGGCATCGCCGCGCGCCATCAGCCAGATGCGGTCGGCGCGGCCGATGGCCTGACGCGCCCAGGCCACGTCATTGAGGCGCGCGGTCAGGATGACGATATCGCCGGTGCGCTCGGCCTCATCCATGGCAGAGGGCGAGACGACATCGCCCTCCTCGCCAAGGATCACGCACTCACGCCCCAGAGCCTTGAGGGCGTCCTTCAGCTGGCGGGAGCGCAAGGTGAGGTCGATGGTCGGTGAGGTGGAGACCAGCGCGAACACGCGCGGCTCCGCCTTGGAGCGCAGCGTCCCGCCGCGCAGGCGGAACAGCATCATCCGCGCGAGTTCGCGCATCAGGCTGGGGTGGCGCCGGGTCAGCCGGTCAAAGGCGGTCTTGGGCAGGCGGATCAGCTCGCAATCGCGCAAGGCATAGACATGGGCCGAATGGGGCCGGTCCTCGACCAGCGCCATCTCGCCAATGGGTTCACCGGCGCGGATATGGCCGACCAGTTCGGGCAGGCCGTCTGCCCCGTTGCGGAATGCGGCCAGAGCGCCGGAGCGGACAAGGTAGAAGGCGTCGGCGGGATCGCCGGCCTCGAACAGGGTCTGGCCTGCGGGAAGACAAAACCATTCAACCTCGGCTTCCACAGCCTTCAGCGCGGCTTTCTCAAGCCGGTTCAGGAAGGGCAGGAAGCCGAGCTTCATGTCCATGAGCGGTCACGCCTCCAGCCGGGGTGCGGGCTGCGCGCCCCGGTCATTCGTCCAGATACCGCCATGAGTCCGCGCCGTCGAACACCCGTCTTTGGCAAGACGCTATCGGCAGCTTGGCCCGTTTGGAACCTATGGCGAACTCCAATAAGGTACTCAGAATCGCCAAGTTGGCGGGTGCGTGGCTTCGTTCGAGGTACAGTAGGCATGAATCTCAATGCAATTTCACTGTTCGCTGGTGCCGGAGGCATGGATATCGGCTTCGAGCAGGCCGGATTCAAAGTTCTAGTGGCCGTCGAGCAGGATCCATCGTGTTGCGAGACGCTACGCTCGAACATGCGTGATACGATTGTAGTGCAAGCTGACGTGCAAACGGTTACTGGTGAAGAGCTTCTTTCTCTGGCCGGTAAAAGGCGAGGTGAGATTGACGCAATAATCGGGGGGCCGCCGTGCCAATCATTCAGCCTTGCTGGTCAACGCGCCGGACTAAATGACCCCCGTGGTCAAATGGTTCGCGAATTTATTCGGCTAGTAGGAGAAGTGGAGCCCAAAACGTTCGTGCTCGAAAACGTTAAAGGCATGGTGAATTGGTCAGGTGGCGAGGTGTTAAGGCTCATCGAAGATGAGTTTGAACATATGAAATTGAGCGATGGCTCTACTTACACGGTAAAGCACCAGGTGCTCAACGCGGCAGATTTTGGCGTGCCGCAATTTAGGGAGCGGGTTTTCGTGGTTGGAAATAAAGTTGGTAAAGCTTTCGCGTTTCCGGACGCGACCCACGTTCCGGGGCATCTGGCGCCAAGTTCGCGAAAGCTTCCATATAGAACAGTAGGAGAGGCAATCTTGTCACTCCCTCCAGCAGAACCGCCCTCGGAAATTGCGCGTCGGGTATCGGGAACAATTAAAGGCAGGCGAGAGCGTCATGGCTATTAAGAATCACGTTCAAACCGCTCACTCGCCGTCGACTCTTGAAAAAATCAAAAGAGTCCCAGTTGGCAAAAGGCTAGCTGAAATCGAAAGGACCTTTGGATCAACCTATCGCCGTCTAGATCCTAAAAAGCCAAGTCCGACTGTAACGCGAAGTGGATATCGAGATTATATTCACCCTGTCGAAGATAGAATGCTGACAGTTAGGGAGTTGGCTTGTTTGCAGAGTTTTCCATTGGGCTGGGAATTCAAAGGTGTGCGCCTTGATAGTTATAGCAGCAAGCGTCAAACAACCATGACGCAATTTGGCCAAGTCGGAAATGCTGTGCCACCGCTTCTCGCTAAAGCAGTTGCGATGGCTTTAAGAGAGCAAATTTTCAAGGGTTATTAAATGCCGAAAGTTTCTGATGAGGCCCGTATTGAGCAATATCAACTGAAAGCGACTTTCTTTTCAAATCAAATTGAAAAGCAAAGCTTTTTATACTTATTTGGAAATGTATTAAAATTTATCAAATCTGCCGGTGATGTTTATGACTGGTCGAAGTTATCTGATTTAGAGGTTGATTCTGACGTATTAAAATCCATCAAGGGGGCGGGAAAGCATGTTCCGCTTTACTTTTGCCACCCAGCGGTACTTCTTGGTTACCCTCATTCTTT
>NZ_JBQLZR010000286.1:0-3720 GCF_052168375.1 Glycocaulis sp. | reverse complement strand
CTTGAGCCAGTGGCGCGACATCTCGCGCGAGACGCTGGAAGCGCGCGATGCCGAGATTGCGGCCTTCCATGCGCGCCTGCAGGAGATTGATGCCGATGCGCTAACCGGCGCAGACACAGCCTCCTATGCCGTGCTCGAGCACATATTGCGCCATGCGGTGGCCCTGCCGCAGGTGCAGTCCATGCGCTTTCCGTTCCTGAACGATTCCGGTTTCCACACCCAGGCCGAGTTCACCGCGATGAGCACGCGCATCCGCACTGCGGACGAGGCCGAGGCCTGGATCGAACGGCTGGGCAATCTGCCGGCCCATTACGATGCCTATATCGCGTGGATGGACGAGGCCATTGCAGCGGGCTGGACCCAGCCGCGCACCATCATGCCCGGCGTGATCGATCAGGTCGCTGCGCAGATCGTTGAAGATCCGCGCGAGAGCGCGCTCTTCCAGCCGCTCGCCAATTTGCCGGCCAGCATTCCGGCAGAGGAACGCGAAGCGCTGCAGGCGCGTGGTGCGGTGGTGATTGCGGACACGGTTATGCCCGCCATTGCAAACCTGCGCGATTATTTTGAAGACACCTACATGCCGGCCGCGCGCGAGAGCATCGGCATTTCCGAAGTGCCGGGCGGGCGTGAATACTATCAGGCGCTGGTGCGCTACCACACCTCGCTCGACCTGACGCCGGAGGAGGTTCACCAGACGGGCCTGGCCGAGGTCGCCCGCATCCGCGCGGAGATGGAAGAGATCATCGAACGGATCGGGTTTGAGGGGAGTTTTGACGAGTTCACCAACTTCCTGCGCACCGACCCGCAATTCTATCCGCAAAGCGAGATGGAGCTGATGATGCGCGCTTCGTATCTCTCCAAGCTGGCGGATGATGCGATGCCGTCCGTGTTCAACCGCCTGCCGCGCCTGCCTTACGGCGTGCGGCCCGTGCCGCCTGCGCTGGCGCCGACCTACACCACCGGCCGCTACTGGGCCGGGGATGCCGAAACCGGCCGGGCCGGGGGCTATATGGTCAACACCTATGCGCTCGACCAGCGACCTTACTATGAGCTTCCGGCTCTGACCCTGCATGAGGCGGTGCCCGGTCACCACCACCAGATCGCTCTGGCGCAGGAGATCGAGGGGCTGCCGGATTTCCGCCGCCGGGCGACGATCACCGCCTTCACCGAAGGCTGGGGCCTCTACTCGGAATTCCTTGGCATCGACATGGGCTTCTATGAAGACGACTACGAGGATTTCGGCCGTCTCTCCTACGAGATGTGGCGCGCCTGCCGTCTCGTGGTCGATACCGGCATGCACTATTTCGGCTGGACGCGCGAAGAGGCCGAAGCCTGCTTCCTCGACAATTCCGCCCTGTCACCGCTGAACGTCACCAATGAGGTGTCGCGCTATATCTCCTGGCCGGGCCAGGCACTGGCCTACAAGACGGGCGAAATCCTGATCCGCCGCCTGCGCGCCGATGGCGAAGCGCGCCTCGGCGAAGACTTTGACCTCGCCGACTTCCACGACACCATTCTGGAGGAAGGCCCGCTGCCGCTTTCCTATCTCGAAGACAAGATGGAAGCCTGGATCGCGGCGCAGGAAGAGTAGGGCTGTCTCCGGGGTCCCGGGCCTGACCCGGGATCCATCTTTCAACCCGTAGCATTTTCATATGGGTCTCCCGTCGGGGCGGGAGACCCAGTGTTCAGTGCAAGAGATCAAAATTCGTCATTCCAGAAGCGGCGGCAGCCGCTATCTGGAACCCAGCTGGCCCGAAAGGTCACAAGCGCGACTCCGGCACGCGATTATGCGCCGCACATCTCAGCCTCGATGGATCGCAAGACTGAAATCACTGGGTTCCGGGTCTTCGCTACGCTTCGCCCGGAATGACGAAGAGGGTTGGGACCTGCCCTTACTCCGCTGCAGCAGGCGCCTCGCGCATCGCGCGCATCTTCGCCGCCTTGTCCTCGACCGCCGCAACGATGCGTTCGATCATTGTGTCGTTGGAGACTTTCTCGGTCTGCTTACCCGCGAAATAGAGCATGCCCGCGCCCTTGCCGCCGCCGGTAAAGCCCAGATCGGTATAGGCGGCTTCGCCGGGGCCGTTGACCACGCAGCCAATGATCGAAAGCGAGATCGGCTCGGAAATGTGGGCGAGGCGTTGCTCCAGCGCCTCGACCGTGCGGATCACGTCAAAACCCTGACGCGCGCAGGACGGGCAGGCGATGATATTGACGCCGCGCGTGCGCAGCCCCAGCGCTTTCAGCATGTCAAAACCGGCGCGGATTTCCTCCACCGGTTCTGCCGATAGCGAGACACGGATCGTGTCGCCAATCCCGGCCCAGAGAAGCGAGCCCATGCCGATGGCCGACTTGATCGTGCCGGAGCGCAAGCCCCCCGCCTCGGTGACGCCGAGATGCAAGGGTGCGTCGGTCGCCTCTGCCAGCATCTGATAGGCGGCAACGGTGAGGAACAGGTCGGAGGCCTTCACCGAGATCTTGTACTCGTGAAAGCCCAGATCATCGAGTATGCGCGCATGGTTCAGCGCGCTTTCCACCATCGCGTCCGGGCAGGGCTCGCCATATTTTTCCAGCAGATCGCGTTCCAGCGAGCCGGCGTTTACCCCGATGCGGATGGAGCAGCCATTATTGCGGGCGGCCGAGACGACCTCCTTCACCCGCTCCATCGAGCCGATATTGCCCGGATTGATGCGCAGGCAGGCCGCGCCCGCCTCTGCCGCCTCGATGCCGCGCTTGTAGTGAAAATGGATGTCGGCGACGAGCGGAACCTTTGCCTCGCGCGCGATGGTGCGGAAGGCGGCGGTGGACTCCTCGTCCGGGCAGGAGACGCGCACAATGTCGGCGCCGGCCTCTTCAAGTCCGCGTATCTGGTCAATCGTGGCGCGCGCGTCCGAGGTCGGCGTGTTCGTCATGGACTGGACAGAGATCGGCGCATCGCCGCCAACCTCGACCGAGCCGACGCGAATCTTGCGCGAGACCCGGCGGTCAATCGCCCGCCAGGGCCTGACCTTGGTATGATCCTCGACCGCCATGAAAGCCGCTCCTTCGTCCTTTGCCCCTACATATAGGAGCGATGTGACGAGGTGAAGGCGGGGGTGTTTTCCATGCTCATCCCATCCGGGCTGCGCGCAATACTCTTCCGATATCCTCTCCACCGGGTTCCCGCGCTCGACCCGGGATCCATGGAAGAGCTCGATGGTTAAAGATTGGACCCCGGCTCGGGGGCCGGGGCCCCGGTTGTATTGAACCAAGAGGCCTTCAGGCCGTTCTTGCGGCCTGCGAGCGCGAACGCGCGACCGCGACTTTTCGCGGAACGCCGCAACGCGGAAGCGTAGCGGAACTAAAGACTCCCCCGCTTCCCCGCGGCCCCGATCCTGCTAAAGGAGAGGCATGAAGCGCCTGGTCCTGAAATTTGGCGGCACCTCGATGGGCAGTCCGGAGCGGATTGCCCATTCGGCGGCCATTGCCGCGAGCGAAGCGCAAAAAGGTCATCAGATCGCGCTGGTCGTCTCGGCCATGGCGGGCGAGACAGACCGGTATCTCGGTCATGCCACGGCGCTGGGCGGCGGGCTTGGCGAGGTGGAAACCGATACCGCCCTCGCCGCCGGAGAGCAGGCCGCGAGCGCCCTGATGGCGCTGGCGCTGAAACAGCAGGGTCTGAAAGCGCGCTCGGTGCTGAGCTGGCAGTTGCCGATCGAGGTCGAGGGTCCGCCGGGGGCT
>NZ_JBQLZR010000285.1:0-3216 GCF_052168375.1 Glycocaulis sp. | reverse complement strand
GCCCCAAGGGTTGGCCCGACACACGGGCTCCAGACCGCGCCAAGCAGGAGGCCCATTGCAAACTGAGGCGCGAGGCCCTCGCCATCACCCACGCCGCCGAGGCGGCTTTCGATCCAGTTGCTCGCCGGCCCCGCCGCGACCGCAAACCGGGCCGAGAAGGCCGGAACCAGAAGCACAAGACCGATGACCGCGAGGATTACACCCCCGCCCTGCCGGATAATCTCGCCGTCCAGCCCGATGGCAAAACCTATTGTTGCCACGAACAGGCCAACTGCCGTGAACGACACGGTCAGGCCCGCGGCAAGCGCCAGCGGCCCCAGCCTGTGCTTGCTAGCGGCTGTTCCCAGTACGATGGGCAAAAGCGGCAGCACGCATGGCGACAATATGGAGAGCGTTCCGGCAAGGAAGCCGAACACATAGCTTTCAGGACCCATGGATCAGGCCTCCGGCAAGGTGGGGGTGTCGGCGAAGGCCTAATTTTCGTAGGCCGTGGCAATCAGCGCGGCGATGTCTTCCTCGCTGGTAATGCCGGCAGCCCGCCCGGTTTCGGTCTCACCGCGAAACACGATCAGCGTGCTCTGCGTGGTGGCCCGGAATTCGCGAACGGCATCGCGCTGGTCATCATAATCGACACGGAAAATCGTCAGGCCGTCAAAGACCATCTGATCTTTCAGCGCACCAATAACTTCGCCCTGGCGCTGGCAGGTCGGGCACCAGTCGGCAGCGATCTCGACAAGGATCGGGCTGTTTTGCATCTGCGCAGCGGCAAAGGCTTCCGGCGTGTAGGGCTCGCTGGCGAGCGCGGACGCGGCAAGGGCAATGGCGGCGAACGTGCCGGAAATGAGGGTTTTGACGAACATGACAGGTCTCCCGTCGGGTTGAGCTGCCGGTCGAGGCGTGTCCTGCCGGCTTGCTCGTGTCAGTTCGCGCGGGGATCGGGAACGGTTACAGCGGCGCTGAAAAGGCGCATCGCGTTGCCGGACTGTGGCGATTGTTGAGAAAGAAAATGGTGTCCCCGACAGGATTCGAACCTGTGGCCCCCAGATTAGGAATCTGGTGCTCTATCCTGCTGAGCTACGGGGACGCCCGGCGCGCAATCTAGCCAATGGCTTGGTGCGTGTCATCGGGTGGGGCATGGCCAGATGGCAGTCGCCGGGAAATATGCTACAGATCCCGTCATGCGTACGCTGATCGCCAGCCTTGTTCTGATTGCCCTGGCCGTAACGGGGTCGGCAAACTGCGCGCTTGCGCAGGGCGTTGACATGCCGGCCTCCAGTCATGCAGCAGGCGCAGGCCACCAGCCTCCCTGTCACGAGGCCATGACGCATTCCTCCGGCGTAGAGAGTCAGTCTCTCCTGCATGGCGATCATGACTGCTTCGGCGGCGCTGCCTGTCTCGACTGCGCCCTTGCTGCCGGTCTGGCCGTCATTGGTCCAGCCCCGGCCGCAATGGCAATGGGCGGTACGCCCCACGGCTTTATCGTGATTTCTGCCCCTGACGGCGTGACCGCTCACGATCCTCCCCCTCCCCGCCTCTGATCCCTGCCTGAAAACCCTTGTGCATCCGTCGGCATTTTCGCGCGGGTGCTGGCAGAAACGATCAGCAGGGAAGGAAAATCCCTTGAAGAACACACTTCTGGCAGGCGCCGCGCTGGCGCTTGTCTGCGCCGGCCAGTCCATGGCCCGGCCGGTCTCCTATGAAGGCGGCTGGACGGTCATCGGCGAGCACGACCGCGCCAATAGCGCCATCTGGGCGCACTACACACCGCATCACCGCTACTCGATCGGGTATCGCGGCGAGTGGCACCGCGAAGATGACCACGCCTTTCACGGGCTTCAGGCGACATGGCTGGCCCGGCGCTGGTTCGGGCAGGGCTATCAGGCCAATGTCTATCTGTCTGGTGCAGGCGGGCTGGCCTATGGCACCGGCGACAACCCGGCGGGTACCGGTCCGGCGGGCTCGATTGGCGTGATGGCCGACTGGGAAACGCGCCGCTGGTTCGTGTCCTACATGGCCCGCGGCTTTTCCGGAGAAACAACCGGAGCTTCGGCCATGCAGGCGGCGCGTATCGGTGTTGCGCCCTATGTCGCCAATTACGGGGCGCTCCACACCTGGCTGATGGTTCAGGTCGAGCACATGCCCGAAGCCGATGAGCCGGTCGGCGTCACACCCCTGGTCCGCTTCTTTCAAGGTCCGCTGCTGGCCGAGGCCGGCTGGTCCCTGACCGATGACAGGCCCTTCTTCCAGATCCAGTACCGCTTCTAGGCGGTCAGCCCCACTCATCCATGGAGAGAAAACCCATGTTTATCCGTACGCTCTTTATCGCCCTTTCACTGAGTGTCCTTGCTCTTCCTTCCACGCTTTGCGCTGCCCAGGCACAGGACGTGACGCTGACCGAAAGCCAGATCACGCCGGCCATGCGCGAGGCGCTTGAAGCCGGTGGATCACTGGTAGTTGTCGATGTGCTCGGTGCTGTCTGTGATTTCTGTGCCCTGGCCATGACCCGCACGTTCGAACGGCGTGACGAGGTTGCTGCCGCCACGGTCGATCTCGACGCCAAGACGCTGACCTTCGTCCTTCGCGAAGGCGAGGTCATGGATGACGACACGATCACTGACCTTATTCGCCGGGCCGGTTATCAGGCCGATGGCATCGCCCGTCCGGAGGGTGTGTGATGCGGCTTGCGTTAAGGGAAGCGGGCGGGCCGGTCCTGGCCCTGTTCGCAAGCCTCTCCACGCTGGTGTGTTGCGCCCTGCCCGCCCTGCTGGTGACGATAGGCGCTGGCGCGGTGATGGCGGGACTTGTGGCCAATGTGCCAGGTCTTGTTGCCTTCACGGCATGGAAGGGTCCGCTCTTTGCGGCCTCCGGCGCCCTGTTGGCCGGCGCATTTCTCATGCGCTGGCTGACGCGAAACGCGCCTTGTCCGGCTGACCCGGCCCAGGCCGCGGCCTGCAGGCGGATGCGCTCTCTTGGCGGTATTGTCCTCATCATTGCGGCAATCGTCTGGGTGACAGGCTTCTTCTTTGCCTTTCTGGCGGCCGGCATCTTCTTCTGATTGATCGCGAACCGGCTTCACGCCTGCCCCTGTCCCTGACAGACTGGCGTGAAGCCGGGGGCGCTGCGATGAAACTCTATCCATATATCTGCATTTTTCTGGCAGCAGCCGCACTGGCCGCCTGCGATGCGCGTCCTGACGCGGCGCAGGTTGAGGAAGCT
>NZ_JBQLZR010000284.1:0-4486 GCF_052168375.1 Glycocaulis sp. | reverse complement strand
GGGGAGACCTGCGCGGCGGCGGCAAAGAGCGCGGCCGTCTTGGCGTCGATCACTTCCATATAGCTTTCGCGCGAGGTTGCCGTATTGCCGACGAGCGCCAGCTGGCGAACCTCGCCCTCTGCGATGATGGCCGCGGCGCGTGACAGCACGTGCAGCGCGTCCAGCGAACCGGAATCGACCATCAGCATGAAGGCCTGCGCAAACAGGAAATCGCCCACCAGCACGCTTTGCGGATTGCCCCAGACATGATTGGCCGACGCCTTGCCGCGCCGCAGCTCGCTTTCGTCGACGACATCGTCGTGCAGCAAGGTGGCAGTGTGGATGAGCTCGACCGCGCCCGCGAGGGCGAGATGGCCTGTGCCCTCATAGCCGAGCATACGGGCGCTCGCGACGGTGATGAGGGGACGAATGCGCTTGCCACCCGCCTTGACCAGCCAGGCAGCCAGCTCCGGAATGAGGTCGACCGGGCTTGCCATGCGCGCGTTCAGCAGCGCTTCGACCTGCACCATGTCGTCGCCCGCCAGCCGCATCAGCGTGGTGACCGGATCAGGCAGAGCCTGCGGCGCGTCTTTGAGGGGCAGTCCGTTCACGGCGGGTCACTCTTGCTAAGCGCGGCTATAGCCCGGCACAATAGGAATGTGGTGCCCTGTCAGCAAGCGCAGCACACTGCGGCCATTGCGCCCGGCCGGTCAGGAGATAGTGCGTGATCGAGATAGTGACCACAAACGATCCGGTAAAGCTGTCTTTCATTGAGGCAGTCCTGAAGGAAGCCGGTATCCGCGCCGTGGTTCTGGACGCGGAGACAGCCGGAATGTTCGGCGGCGCCTTGCCCTGGGTGAAGCGGCGTGTGCTCGTCCCGGACGAGCAGGCAGCAAAGGCGAGATCTGTTCTGGCCGACGCGCTGGACCCTTCAGACAAGTCATGAGCGCCGCACCCGGAGGAGACCGGGACGAGGCTCCGCAAACCGATCGCACAACGCTGCATGACGGACGGGTGGCGCTGGACCAGCCCTTGCGCGGCTACCGGGCAGGGCTCGACGCTGTCGTGCTGGCCGCGGCTCTCAAACTGCCAGCGGGATCGCAGGCCTGCGAGTTCGGATGCGGGGCTGGCGCGGCCCTTCTGTGTGCTGCCAGGCTGAACCCCGAGGTGCGCTTCCGCGCCATCGAGAAGGACGCGGGCATGGCGGCGCTTGCGGTGCATAATGTCCAGCTGAACGGGCTGGAGGCGCGCATCCGGATTGAAACTGGCGACGCGCTGGAGCTTGCAGGGGCTCAAACCTGCGACGCAGTCTTCTTCAATCCGCCCTTCTTTGACGACGAAAGCGCGCTGCGCCCGCCATCGCCTGAACGCCGGGCCGCCTGGATCAGTGAGGCGCCGCTGGCTGACTGGATCAGCGCAGGTCTCAAGGCTTTGCGGCCCAGAGGTGAGCTGGTCCTGATCCATCGCGCCGACAGGCTGGGCACCATTTTGACGGCCCTGGAGGGGCGGGCGGGCAATGTCGCTGTGCTGCCCGTGCATTCGCGTGAAGGTGACCCCGCCAAACGGATAGTGGTCAGCGCGGTGAAGGCCAGCAAGGCGCCCTTGCGGGTCTTTAGCGGGCTTGTCGTGCATGGCGGGGACGGGCGGCGCTTTACCGATGCTGCCAGCGCGATCTTCACCGGTGATGCGCGTCTCGACCTTGATCCGCCCGTGAAAGGACGCCGCTCATGATCGAACTGACGCTTGGACTCATCGTGCTGGCGATCGTGTTTGCGGTCATATTCGGCCGCAATGCCCGCCAGAAACGCGAACGGGCCGCCGAAGCGGCCCGCAAGGCGGTGGAAAACCGTCTGGAAAACGAACGCTAGACGCCGCGTTCACCCATCAGGTCACGCTCGGCGCGGTTCGGCATCCGGTAAAAGAGGTGGTAGCCGATGCGGCGCGTCTGCACGAGGCTGGACGACCAGCGCGGATTGACGCTTGCCGTGTGGAAGTGCGTCGCGGAGCGCGTCATCTGCGGGGCAAAACCCAGCATGGCGTGCTTGGCAACAAGCTGGGACTGACGCCAGGCCCGGCCACGCGGCGCGCGTGCCGTCGAGCCATCGCAGGCAAAGCTGAACTGGCAGCCGGTCTCACGCTCGGAGCCCTGATAGACCACGCCGCAGATATCGTCCGGATAGGCGCGGTGGCGCACACGGTTCAGAACAACCTCGGCAACGGCCAGCTGACCGCTTAGGGATTCGCCGCGTGCCTCGTAATACACGGCCTCGGCCAGGCAGTTCTGCTGGCGGCGCGCATCGCGGGCGAGCGACAAATGGCTGAGATCAAATGTCTGCAGATCATCCAGCGAACGTCCGCTCACCTGGGGAACGGAAACGTCTGCTGATGCGTCGATAGTGAAGGATGCCGTCTGGAACAGGGCTTCGCCCTCGCTCCAGTCGCCCTCAAGATCGCTGCTGAGATAGCGCTCGGCGACCGCCGACCACATCGCGGTATCGGCACGCGCTTTGACCTCACCGCTTACCAGCGGCAGGGTGGCGACGGCTCCGATAGACGCTGCGACACCTGCAAGGCGCGCAAAACCTGACAACGCTGAACGCAAGTGCGTCGCGATAGCCATGCAAACCTCTTCTTCCGCCTTGCCGTTCGGATGCCGCGTGCAACCCCTTGCATCGCGGACACCAGACCGAGCGTGACATTGGCACATAAGGCGCCCGCGTCGGTTAGCAAGGTGTGAACGAAATCCCGCAATGCATACTCAAGTGCGCAGGCGCGGTCAACAGCGCTGCACTGCACCTATGCTAAGGACACATTTATGCCTAATTTCAGTATTCGCGAAATACTGCGAAGTCCAGAAATTGCCTTACCTCGACTTGAGGGCCGCTTGCGCTGCAGCAAGGCGGGCAATCGGCACCCGGTAGGGCGAGCAGGAAACATAATCGAGACCCACCGACTCGCAGAATCGGATGGATGCCGGATCACCGCCATGTTCGCCGCAAATTCCGAGCTTTAGCTCCGGGCGCGCTGCGCGTCCGCGTTCCACGCCGAGCCGGATCAGGTCGCCAACACCGTCCTGGTCGATGGAAACGAACGGATCGCGCTCGAAAATCTGTGCTTCGAGATAGGCGCCCAGAAACTTGCCGGCATCGTCGCGCGACAGGCCGAACGTGGTCTGGGTCAAGTCATTCGTCCCGAAGGAGAAGAATTCGGCAAATTGCGCGATATCGCCTGCGCGAAGCGCCGCGCGCGGAAGTTCGATCATGGTGCCGATGAGATACACCGGCGCCACGCCCGATTCGCGTTCCACATCGCGGGCTACCGCCGCGACGCGCACTTTCAGGATTTCCAGCTCTTTTGCCGTCGCCACGAGCGGGATCATCACTTCGGCGACGGGCTTGAAGCCGGTTTCCTTCTCGACAAGGGCCTGCGCCTCGAAAATGGCGCGCGCCTGCATCTCGTAGATTTCCGGATAGGTAATGCCCAGGCGGCAGCCGCGATGGCCCAGCATCGGGTTGGTCTCGGCCAGTCCGCGCGCACGCTCCATCAGCGCCTCTGCCGGCAGGCCGGTCGCCTGCGACACCGCTTTCACATCTTCCTCGCTGTGCGGCAGGAATTCGTGCAAGGGCGGGTCGAGCAGGCGGATCGTGCAGGGGCGCTCTTCCATGATGCGGAAGATCTGCGCGAAGTCATCGCGCTGCATGGGCAGGATCTTGGCGAGGGCTGCAATGCGGCCGTCCTGGTCTTCCGACAGGATCATCTCGCGTACGGCGGCGATGCGGTCTGCATCGAAGAACATGTGTTCGGTGCGGCACAGGCCGATGCCCTCGGCGCCAAACTCCTTGGCCGTCTGAACGTCGGCGGGCGTCTCGGCGTTGGTGCGCACCTTCATGCGGCGCGCCTTGTCGGCCCAGCCCATCAGCTTGGCAAAATCGCCGGTCAGCTCCGGCTTGATCATGCGCGCCTCGCCGAAGAGCACTTCGCCGGTTGCGCCGTCCACGGTGATGATGTCGCCATCGGTGATGGTGCGCCCGCGTGCGGTGAACTGCTTGCGGTTCGCATCAATGCGGATCTCGCCCGCGCCGGAGACGCACGGACGGCCCATGCCGCGCGCCACCACGGCAGCGTGACTGGTCATGCCGCCACGCGCGGTGACGATGGCTTGCGCCGCGTGCATGCCGTGGATGTCTTCAGGCGATGTTTCGACCCGTACGAGGATCACCTTTTCGCCGAGGCTCGCGCGGTGCTCGGCCTCGTCGGAATCGAACACGGCCCGGCCGGAGGCCGCACCCGGAGAGGCGGGCAGGCCCTTGGCGATCACATCGCGTTCGTAATCCTCGGCGATGGTCGGGTGGAGCAGCTGGTCCAGCGCCGAAGGATCGACACGCAGCACGGCTTCCTCTTCGGTGATCAGCCCGTCATCGACCATGTCGCAGGCGATTTTCAGCGCTGCGCGCGCCGTGCGCTTGCCGTTGCGGGTCTGAAGCATCCACAGGCGGCCCATCTCCAC
>NZ_JBQLZR010000283.1:0-3486 GCF_052168375.1 Glycocaulis sp. | reverse complement strand
CTTCGCCATCAACCACCGTCATAACGGGCCGGGCATGGCGAAGGTCGAGATCGTCGGCTGTCATCAGATCGGTATCGAAGACGGAGAAGTCCGCCAGCGTGCCCGGCGCAATCGTGCCCAGCTCGCCTTCGCGGAATGCGGCATAGGCGGCGTTCACGGTAAACAGGCGCAAGGCCTCTTCCCGGCTCAAGGCCTGCTCAAGGTGCCAGGTTTCAGGGTCCGCATACCCGTCGAGATCACGCCGCACGGTGGCGGCATAGAACTCGATGCGCGGCTCACCGCGCTCAACCGGTGCATCCGATCCGCCCGCAATCACTGCGCCGCTTTCCATGATGTCGCGCCAGGCATAGGCGCCCGACAGGCGCTGAAGGCCAAGGCGTGCGGGCGCAAAGTGCAGATCCCCGATGGCGTGGGAGGGCTGCATGGACGCGATAAGTCCAAGCTCGGCAATGCGCGGAAGGTCTGACGGGCTGACCACTTGCGTGTGTTCGATGCGCCAGCGTGGCTCTGCCACGGCGCGTTCCTCCACCGGCACGCGGGCATAGGCAGCTTCCACCCAGTCGAGCACGAGACGGTTACCCAGATCGCCAATCGCGTGAATGGCAAGCTGCACACCGTCGCGCAAGGCATTGTCCATCATTGCGCCGGCCTGCTCCTCCTGCATCAGGAGAAGCCCGCTACTACCCGGCGAATCCGCATACGGGTTGATCAGCGCCGCGCCGCGCGATCCCAGCGCCCCGTCTGCGTATAGCTTGACCGCCCTTGCAGTGACCCGGCCGCCATCGTGGATGCGCGGGCTGCGCGCGGCGACCTCGTCATAGGCTGCCGGATTGGCCGACACATGCACACGCAGCGGCAGGCGCCCGGCCTCGGCAAGCTGTTCGAGAATGTCGACATCACCATAGGGCACGCTCATGTCATGCACGCCGGTCCAGCCATGGCGCGCCATCACCGCGGCGGCACTGGCATAGATTTCAACCCGTTCAGCCGGTGAAGGGTCAGCCAGCAGCGCCCGGAAGGGCGCCATCGCGGCATCAATGATCATGCCGGTCGCAGCGCCGTCTGGGTCTCGCAGGATCTCGCCGCCTTCAGGATCCGGCGTCTGCGCCGTTACGCCTGCCGCGTCCATAGCGGCCGTGTTGGCCACCAGAGCGTGACCATCTGCGCGGATCAGGATGACCGGACGGTCAGATACGACCGTGTCCAGATCGGCAGCAGAGGGGAAACGCGCCTCCGGCCAGTGGGTCTCGATCCAGCCGCGTCCGGAGATTACACCGTCCGGGTTTGCCTCTGCGTAGGCACTTACGCGGGCCTGCAGGTCGGTGATGGACGCGGTTTCCTCCAGATTGAGCGTGCGCTCGCGCTGGCCGATCCCGATCAGATGGGCGTGGGAGTCCGTAAAGCCGGGAAACATCGTTGCACCGGCAAGGTCGACAATCTCGGTTTCACTGCCGGTGAGCGCATCAAGGCCCTGTGCGTCGCCAGCATAGATGACGCGCCCGTTGCGGACGGCCACCACATCAACCGTCCGGCCAAGCCCGGTGTGAATGGTGCCGCCGGTGAAGATGCGCTGTGCGTGCTGGACACTGCTGCCATCCGCTTCGGGTTCCGGGGCGCTGCATGCGGCCAGCATTCCGGCGAGCGCCAGCGCGATGAATGACGGTGTGCGGATCATGATGCCCTCCCGAAGCAAGTCAGCGGGCACGCTAGTCCGGTTGCGGGCAAAAAGAAAACGCCCGCCTCAATCGAGACGGGCGTCTGATCTTTCAAGGCAGGGATAAGGGGCTTAAGCCGCCGCTTCGCCTTGTGCCTTTTTCAGCTCACGCTTCACTTTCAGCGCGCCCGAGGACAGGTTCTCGTCGCGGGATTTCAGAAGGAAGCTGTCCAGACCGCCGACATGGTCGACGCTGCGCAGGGCCTTGGCGGCAATGCGGAACTTGAACGCGCGGCCCAGCGTCTCGGACGCGAGGGTCACATCAATCAGGTTCGGCAGGAAGCGCCGGCGGGTCTTGTTGTTCGCGTGGGAAACATTGTTCCCGGACATCGGACCGGTTCCGGTCAGTTCGCAGCGGCGCGCCATGGCTTCCACCTTCTCCAGCAAAGTCGTATTCAAGAATACCGTGCACGCCGAAGGGCAAGCTCCAGCGCGGGAGCGCGGGTGTTAGCCGAGAGGGCTTGCCACGTCAAGCCGGGCCTGTAGGTATGCCGCCCGTCCCGCACGCGTCTGCCACACCTCTGCCGCGTTCATCGTGCAGACAGGTGGCAGGTGGGAGGCTTTCCCAGCCCGAACCGTCCAGCCGGAGCCCGTTTCTGCATGAAGACCAAAGCCCTCATCGCCCTTGCCAGCCTTGCCAGCCTGACGGCGATGCCCGCCAGCGCGGACACGCAAGCTGCCTCCATGGCGACAGCGCCGGAGAGCCTCTACGTGCGCTATTCCGGCTCGCTGCTGATGATCCCGGTGGCAAACATCTCGATAAACGCGGTCTGGCCCGACCAGACCTATTCGGCAACCGCCACCTTCCAGTCAGGCGGGCTTCTGGCCTGGTTTGACGACACCAATATCGAGGCAGGCGTATCTGGCTATGTCCGCGAGGAGGGCCTGGACCCCTGGCGCTACCAGCACCTCAACCATGCCAGCGGCAAGGGCCGCGTCGTGGCGGTGAACTTTGTCGACGGCATGGCCGTGCCGGACATCAACCCGCCCTTCGGCTCGATGGGCGACCCGGCTGCCACCGACGAGGAGCGCACCGGGGCGATGGACCCGATTTCGGGCATTCTGAACATGATGCTGAGCGCGCCGCTCACCGCCAATGGTGAACCGTGCTCGGGCCGGGTACCGATCTTTGACGGGCGCGCTCGCTATAATCTGCGCCTTGAGAATGGCGGCATGGACAGTGTGAATACGCGCGCCTGGTCCGGCGAGGCGCTGGTATGCCGCGCCTATGTCGAGCCGATCAGCGGCTATGAGACCGGTGACCGTCCCTCCGAGGAAGACACCCGCCGTCCTGTGGTCATGTGGCTGGCGCCGCAAGGCGATATCTGGGTGCCGGTGCGCTACCGCGCCAATACCCGGATCGGCAATCTGACCATCAGCGCCACCCATCTCCAGGTTGGCGCCCGGCCCGAATAGCAAAAAACAACGCGTCTCTGCGCCCCGCACTTAATTGCGCGGGGCAAGCGCCCTATCTTCACCGCCGAAAGCGAGGCGTTGATGCGCACGCAAGGCGAGATCACGGCCGTTCTCGGCCCTACCAATACGGGCAAGACCCATCTTGCCCTGACCCGCATGCTGGGGCGTTCCTCCGGCGTGATGGGCCTGCCCTTGCGCCTGCTGGCCCGCGAACTTTACGACCGCGTGGTCAAGGCCAAGGGGCCGGGCGCAGCAGCACTGATTACCGGTGAAGAGAAAATCGTCCCGCCTAAGGCGCGCTATTTCCTGTGCACGGTCGAGGCCATGCCGATGGACATGCGCCCGGCCTTCCTTGC
>NZ_JBQLZR010000282.1:0-16733 GCF_052168375.1 Glycocaulis sp. | reverse complement strand
ACCTGCGTGCGGGCGGCCTTGAGAGGGCCCGTTTGAACGTTCGCGATTGGCTTTCCCAAAGCCGCCCGCGCCATCCGTCCCTTCAACCTCGCTCCGGAAACGGGTGGGGATGGAAGTGTTTGGGTGCACTTCACTTTGTCACCCACTTTCGTCATGCCCGCGCAGGCGGGCATCCAGAGATCACAGGGCGAAGGCAGGTGCGAAGTAGCTCTGGACCCCCACCTGCGTGGGGGTGACGAGGTAGAGAGGCAAAGGGATCAACAGGTCAGCGTCCCGGACAGCTCATTCCAGCGGGGGTTGGCTTCTTCGATCAGGCAGCCCGGCGTTCGAAATCCATGAAGACCGGGTCTATGTCGCCCAGGTGCTTGGACTGGTAGCGCGTGGTGATGTGATCAGCGGGCTCTGAGCGCCAATCATCTGCTGAAGATGCCTGCCAGTCGAGGGCGCCCGTTTCCAGGAGGATCGGCAGGGCCCAGTCGGCATAGACGCGCACATCGGTTGCCACGCGCAAGCGTCCTCCGGGTTTCAGGATACGCACGAGCTGAGCCGCCGTATCGGCCTGCACAAACCGGCGGAAGGCGTGACGCTTCTTCGGCCAGGGATCGGGAAAGAGCAGGAAGATGCGGTCAAAGCAGGCATCGGGCATGCGCTCGATCTCGTCTCGCGCATCGGCCCGCTTCACGCGCACATTGGCAAGGCTTTGCTCCTCGATCCCTGCCAGCGCCTTGGCGACACCGTTGAGGAAAGGCTCGATACCGACAAAGCCGGTATCCGGCGCACGCGCCGCCTGACCGATAAGGTGCTCCGAGGCACCAAACCCGATCTCCAGCACATGGTTCTGGAAACCGGGAAGCAGAACGCGCGGATCGGCCGCGGCTTCATCAGCCCAGCTCAGGGCAGGCAGCAGAGTATCGACCAGCTGCTGCTGGCGGGCTGACAAGGGATGCCCCTTCGCCCGCCCGTAAAGGCGGCGCGACGGGCCGTGCGGCGCGTCCGTCATGATCTCAGGCGAGGCCCTTGAGCTGGTCGACGAGATCGGTCTTCTCCCAGGAGAAGCCGCCATCGGCGTCCGGCGTCCGCCCGAAATGGCCATAGGCCGCCGAGCGGGCATAGATGGGCTTGTTGAGCTGGAGGTGAGTGCGGATGCCGCGCGGTGACAGATTCATCAGCTGCGGCAGTACACTTTCCAGCTTCGCCTCGTCGATATTGCCGGTGCCGTGCAGGTCCACATAGACCGCCAGCGGCTTGGCCACGCCGATCGCATAGGCGAGCTGGATGGTGCATTTGCGCGCCAGACCGGCGGCGACCACGTTCTTGGCCAGATAGCGCGCGGCATAGGCGGCAGACCGGTCGACCTTGGTCGGGTCCTTGCCGGAAAACGCGCCGCCGCCATGGGGCGCTGCGCCGCCATAGGTGTCCACGATGATCTTGCGGCCGGTCAGGCCGGCATCGCCGTCAGGTCCGCCAATGACAAACTTGCCGGTCGGGTTGACGTAGAATTCGTCCTCGGGCGGGAACCAGCCCTCGGGCAGGACCGATTTCACCACCGGGCGCACCAGCTCGCGCACCTCGTCAAGCGAGGTGGAAGCGGTGTGCTGGGTAGATACGACAACCGAGGTGACGCCCACGGGCCGTCCGTTTTCGTAGCGCAGGGAAACCTGCGACTTGGCGTCCGGCTCGAACTGCTTGACCGCGCCGGTCTTGCGCAGGCGGGCCATCTCCTTGAGGATCTGGTGGGAGTAGAGGATCGGGGCCGGCATCAGTTCCGGGGTCTCGTCGGTGGCGAAGCCGAACATGATGCCCTGGTCGCCCGCGCCTTCCTCGGCATAGGAGCCTGTGCCTTCATCGACGCCTTGCGCAATATCGGCAGACTGCTCGTGCAGATAGTTGGAGAAATTGGCCGTTTCCCAGTGGAAGCCATCCTGCTCGTAGCCGATATCCTTCACCGCTGCGCGCACGGCCGCTTCGATTTCCTCGCCGGAAATCTCGTCGGCGCAGCGCACTTCACCGGCCAGCACGATCCGGTTGGTCGTGGTCAGCGTTTCGCAGGCAACCCGCGCGACCGGATCGCGCGCCAGATAGAGATCGACAATCGTGTCGGAAATCCGGTCACAGACCTTGTCCGGATGGCCTTCTGAAACACTCTCGCTGGTAAAGATGTAGGATGAACGCGCCACTAGCGACCCCATATAAAGCTTCCTTTATATGGGCGCTTAAAGACTATCCCGGCCCCAAACGCAAGCGCCGATTGTCCCTGCTGCCTAATTGTCCTCGCCGCCGGTATCGGCCAGCGAACGGACAAGCTCAAGCACCCGGCGGCGCACTTTCGGGTCGGTGATCTTGGAAAAGGCCTGCGCGAGGGCGACACCATCGGAAGATTGCAGGAAATCGTTCACGATCGGGGTCTGGTCCCCTTCCGCAAAGCCTGTGGGCTGCGGTGAAGTCTCGCTCACCCCGTCAAAGAAGAAGGCAACAGGCACTTCCAGGACGCGGGCCAGATGCCAGAGCCGTCCGGCACCGATACGGTTTGCGCCGCGCTCGTATTTCTGAACCTGCTGGAAGGTGACGCCCAGCTCCTCGCCAAGTTTCTCCTGGCTCATTTCCATCATCTGGCGCCGCAGACGGACACGGGATCCGACATGGCGGTCAACAGGATTGGGTTCACGCGGACTGGGTGACATGACAAGAAATCCTCGAAAAATTCCCGGCGGGCCGGGTCAGGCACGTCGCAGGCGAAAAGGGTCAATTTATCGTCGTCAGGCTTCGGATCGGACATGTGGCACACGGCGCAACAGGAGGTGCGAAGTGCCCCAGAGACAAATCAGTATCAGGAATCCTGCCACGATCCATGGAATATTTCCATATCTGGCAAAGGCTGTGGGTTGAAGTGCCACTGGCACATCAATATCCAGCACCGTGTTCAATTGCGGATCGCTGGCCGTCAGCGCCCGGCCATAGGCATCCATGACGCCAGAAACCCCGAGGGACGCAGAGCGCACCATGGGCAGGCCTTCCTCGATGGCCCGGTAGGCGGCCTGATTGAGGTGCTGGCGGGGACCGGCAGAATTTCCATACCAGGCATCATTGGAGATGTTGAGAGGATAGGCCGGGCGGTTTGCCCCGCGCGGCGCAAAGCGCGGGAAGATCACTTCATAGCAGATGAGCGGCGCAAACCCGTCCATGCCGGCAACACCAAGGGTGCGGGCACCGGGGCCAGGCGTGTAGAAAGGCGCATTCATCGACAGGCTGGAAAAGCCGAACATGCTGGTCAGGGCCAGCAGCGGGTTGCCCTCTCCGAAGGGCACCAGGTGCACCTTGTCGTAAAAGGCCTCGCCCTCCACGCGTCCGTCCTCGATGCGCAAGGCTGCGAGCGTGTTGTAGTAGAGCTCGCCTTCCGGAAAGCGTTCGCGCCGCGTCACGCCGGTCCAAAGCCGTGTGCCCTCGGGCAAGGTGCCTTCGATGGTCAGCAGTACGGCGCTGTCTTCCAGCATCAGGGTCGGGATGGCGCCTTCCGGCCAGATGACCGCATCGGCCTCGCCGAGCCCTGGCTGCATCGTCAGTTCGAGATAACGGGCGAGGATGTCATGCCGGTTGGCGTAGCGCTTGTCGCGCTGGTCGACATTGACCTGCACGATCCTGAGGCGGGTATCGGTCACCCCCTCTTCGGCGGAGGCGAGGCGCGCATGCCCCCAGCCCCAGATGCCGCCCAGAAGAAGTGCACTGACCCCAAGCGGCAGGGCGCGGGCGATGAGCCGCCCCGGCCCTGAGAGCGCGGCAGGGCTGGCAAAGGCAAAGAGAACGAGGGCGGAAAGTCCCAGAGCGCCTGTGACGCTGGCAATCTGGCTGACGGGTGTGCCGGCCTCGAAGACATGGCCGGGCAGGTTCCAGGGAAAGCCTGAAAGGACGACCGAGCGCAGGAACTCGACACCGGTGAACAGCACGGCAAACACGCCGATGCGCATCGGACCTTTGGGGGTCAGGCGTACATGGAGGCTGCCGGCCACACCCCAGAACAGCGCCAGCCCGCCGGGCAGCAGTGTCAGCGGCGCCCAGATCAGCCAGGCATGTTCCTCTGCGCTGACAAGGAAGGCGTTGGCCACCCACCAGGTGCTGCCGAGAAAATAGCCGGCGGCAAAGCTCCATCCCCGCCAGAACCCGGCGCGCAAGGGACGGGGCTGGCTGGCCGCCCCGTCGAGCGCGAGAACAAGGATGATGAGGCCGAAGGCCAGCGCGGGCAGAACGTGAAACGGCGCGTGGGCGAGCGTTGAGAGCAGGCCCGCCACGAACAGCACCAGCCCAGCTCGCCAGCCTGCCAGAGCACGCCAGCTGGAGATCCAAGCGCCCGCCCGGCGCCACATTACTGGCGGCTTCCGCTATCGGCGGGCGTGTCCTTGGGCGAGCGGATACGCACCCGGCGGATGCGGCGCGGATCGGAATCGAGAATCTCGAACTCCAGCCCCGTAGAGTGCGCGATGACCTCGCCGCGTTCAGGCACGCGTCCTGTCAGCATGAAGATCAGGCCGCCCATCGTGTCGACGTCTTCCATCTCCTCCTCGGTCGCCACCGGCCGGCCGAGGGTCTCTGCAAGTTCGTCGAGTGAGGCACGCGCATCGGCCTCCCAGATATTGGCGCCGCGGGCACGGATCAGCGGACCTTCGGCCTCGTCGTGCTCGTCATCAATCTCGCCGACGATAGGTTCCAGCAGGTCTTCGAGCGTCACAAGCCCGTCCGTGCCGCCGAACTCGTCGACGACCAGGGCCATGTGCATGCGCCGCGACTTCATCCGGACCAGCAGGTCAGCGGCATACATGGATGGCGGTACATATAGCAGCGGGCGGCGCACCTGAGGCAGAATCTGCACAGACGCCCACCCCTCACTGCGCTGGCCGTCAGGATTGCCGGCCAGATGCGCGATCAGGTCCTTGATGTGCACGACGCCCACCGGATCATCCAGCGTCTCGCGATAGACCGGCAGGCGCGAATGGGAGGCTTCGGCAAACAGCCGCGCGGCATCGCCCAGCGGTGTGTCGATGTCCATCGCGACAATGTCGGCGCGTGGCACCATCACATCGGCGACGCGCAAGGCGTCTAGCGCGTTCACGTTGAAGGAAAGGTCGCGTTCCGCAGAAGGGCCCGTCTGGATGGCTGGCGATGCGCCGCCTTCCGCAATCGGGCCGGTATCGGCCTCGGGGGCAGGGCGGCGGTATATCGCGCCGGTCAGGCGGGCCATGAGACTTCGTCTTGGCGGGTCGTCACTCATTACGCTCATCAGCGTTCACTATAGGGATTCGCGATGCCCAGCCGGGCCAGTGCCGCGATCTCCACTGCCTCCATCTCTTCTGCTGCGTCGTCCTGGATATGGTCAAAACCGTTAAGATGCAGCACTCCGTGAACTGCAAGATGGGCCGCATGGTCCACCAGCGCAATGCCGCGTGCTTCTGCTTCGCGCTGACAGGTCTCGAAGGCCAGCGCTACGTCGCCCGGATAATTCTCCGATTCCGGAGCCGGAAAGGACAGGACATTGGTTGGCTTGTCCTTGCCCCGGAAGCGCTGGTTGAGCGATTGCAGCACGCTGTCATCGCTGAACAGGATAACGGCAGCGCCCGTGCGCGGCTCCTCTATCAGGGAGAGCGCTGCGGCAACGGCCTCCATGCAGCGGGCCTCCAGGCCCGCGATTGCGGCCCAGCCCTCATGCTCGATGACGATCTCGGCCACCCGGTCAGCCGCCATGTTTCCTGTCCGCCTGTTCATACGCATCGACGATCATGCCGACGAGGTCATGACGGACGACATCGGCGCGGGTGAAACGTGTCACGGCGATGCGCGGCACGCCGGAAAGAATGCCCAGAGCATCGGCAAGGCCCGAAGGCTCGCGCGGGCCCAGGTCGACCTGGGAGGGATCACCGGTAATGGCCATGCGTGACCCCTGGCCCAGCCGGGTCAGCATCATGCGCATCTGCGCGCGGGTCGTGTTCTGGGCCTCGTCGCAGACGATGAAGGCATTGTTGAGCGTTCGCCCGCGCATGAAGGCCAGCGGCGCCACCTCGATGCGGCGCTCCTCGCGCATCTTGTCGACAACCTTCTGGGTCAGCGCATCGCGAAGCGAATCCCAGATCGGCAAGAGGTAGGGATCAATCTTCTCGTTCAGATCGCCGGGCAGGAAGCCCAGACGCTCGCCGGCCTCCACTGCCGGGCGGGTGATGACCAGCCGGTCAATCTCGCCGCGCGCCAGTTTCGCCGCGCCCCAGGCCACCGCCAGCAGCGTCTTGCCGGTACCCGCCGGTCCGACGCCGAAAATCATGTCGAAGCGCTTCTCGTCCTTCAGCGCGCGCACATACTCGCCCTGGCCGGGCGTGCGGGCGGCAAAGCTGACCCCGCGCGGCACGCGGATAATGGTCTCGTCACCGGCAATCGGTGCGGCATCATCCATGCGGCAGGCTGCGCGCACGGTTTCCGGATCAATGACAAGCCCGGCCTCGGCGCGGGCGTAGAGCGCATGGATCACGCGGCCGGCATCCGTCCGGCCCCGCTTGTCACCGCCCGAGAGCAGAAGTTGCCCGCCGCCCGGCGCCTCGACATGGACGCCGAGCTCGGTCTCCAGCGCAATGAGATTGGCATGGCCAGGCCCGGCGAGAGCCCGTACATGGGCGCCGTCCTCGAAGTGCAGCGTTTCGGCTGGAGCGCGCGCAGCGCGCTTGGGTCGCGGTGTCCGGCTCACGCGGCGCAGCTCTCCCCGTTCAGCAGCCGTGCCCCCAGTGCATTCTTTGACGCTGACAGGATTTCCACCATCGCGATGTGACCGATCAGACCGGTCGGTCCATCACAATGGACCGCCTGCAGATAGGGGCTGCGCCCGCCAAGCTGGCCGGGATTGCGTCCCTCGCGCTCAAAGAGCACGGGCAGCTTGCGGCCCACCATCGAGGCGTTGAACGCCTGCTGCTGGGTGTCCAGAAGTGCCTGCAAACGGGCCAGACGCTCGGCCATGACAGCTTCGTCCACCTGCCCGGCCATGGCCGCCCCCGGAGTGCCCGGACGGCGCGAATACTTGAACGAAAAGGCCGACGCATAGCCGATCTCCTCGACAAGGCGCAGCGTGGCTTCGAAATCGCTCTCCTGCTCGCCGGGGAAGCCGACGATGAAGTCACCCGACATGGCGATGTCGGGGCGGATTTCACGCAAACGGGCGATCAGGGCGGCATACTGGGCCGAGCTGTGCTTGCGGTTCATCGCCTTCAGGATGCGGTCAGAGCCAGATTGCACCGGCAGGTGCAGGTAAGGCATCAGCTTTTCCTCACCGCCAAAGGCGGTGATCAGCTCATCATCCATGTCGTTGGGATGAGAGGTCGTGAAGCGGATACGCTCGATACCGCCGATCAGCGCCAGATGGCGGATCAGGCGCGCAAGGCCCCAGCGCCCGCCGGCCTCCTCGCCCGCAGGCGGCTCGCCGGAATAGGCGTTGACGTTCTGACCCAGCAGGGTGATTTCGCGCACGCCTTGCGCGGCCAGCGCGCGCACTTCAGCCGTGATCTGGGCTGCGGGCCTCGAATACTCCGCGCCGCGCGTATAGGGCACCACGCAGAAGGAGCAGAACTTGTCACACCCCTCCTGCACCGTCACGAAGGCGGTATAGCCCTCCACATGGCGCTTGGGCGCAGCCAGTGCGTCGAACTTTTCTTCGGCTTCAAACTCGGTTTCCAGCGCCTCGCCGCGCTCGCGGTGCACGCGGGCGATCAGTTCGGGCAGGCGGTGATAGGTTTGCGGGCCGACGACCAGATCCACCACCGGCGCGCGGCGCTGTATCTCGGCGCCCTCGGCCTGCGCCACGCAGCCCGCAACCGTAATGGTCATCTGACCGCCTGCGGCCTGCTTTTCCTCCTTGAGCGGCTTCAGCCGGCCCAGCTCGGAATAGACCTTCTCGGCAGCCTTCTCGCGGATATGGCAGGTGTTGAGAATGACGAGGTCCGCGCCTTCGGGCGCTTCGGCAGGCTCATAGCCAAGCGGAATGAGCAGATCGCGCATGCGCTCTGAGTCATAGACATTCATCTGGCATCCGTAGGTGCGGATGAAGAGGCGCTTGCGGGACTTCGTTTCGGACGTGCTGGGTGTCATGGGCGCTGGCGATTATTCCTTTTCGCCGTCTTTCAGCTTCACGGCATAAAGCTCGAGCCGGTGGTCGACCAGCTTGTAGCCGAGGCGGCGGGCAATCGCAGCCTTCATCTTCTCGATTTCCTCATCGTAGAACTCGACGATATCGCCGGATTTCAGATCGATCAGGTGATCGTGATGGTCCTCGGTCGCTTCTTCGTAGCGTGAACGTCCGTCACGGAAATCATGCCGCTCGATAATGCCGGCGTCTTCAAACAGGCGCACCGTGCGGTAAACCGTCGCGAGCGAGATACGGTTGTCGACGCTGGCGGCGCGGCGGTGAACTTCCTCGGCATCGGGGTGATCGACCGCTTCGGACAGCACGCGGGCGATGACCCGGCGCTGATCGGTCATGCGCAGGCCTTTTTCGATGCAAATCTGTTCGATGCGATCTGACATGATCAGCCTCCTTGAAACGCGCGAAGGGGAGCAGGCTTTCAGGACCTGTCCTTAGCCCTGCCGGACAGGTCTGTCCATTCCTGCACGGGCGCGCAAGACATTATCAACGCGTCTGACCCGTCCCGGTAGTAACGCGCCCGCCTGCCTGTCTCGCGCCATCCTGTCGCCCGGTAAAGCGCAATGGCGGGTATATTGTTCACGGAGACCTCAAGGAAAGCCGCTCGTGCACCGCGCGCCAGTGCAGCGCCCAGCCCCGCAGCCACCAGCGCCATTCCTGCACCCTTGCGCCGGGCCGAAGGCAGCACGGCGAGGGTGAGCATTTCCGCTTCACCGGCAATGGTGCGCATCAGGATGAAGCCGAGCGGCATGTCACCATCCAGCGCCAGGCGCGCATCGATGCCGGGACCTGCCAGCAGGCTTGCAAACGCCGCTTCGTCCCACACTTCGCCGCCGGCAAACGCCTTCGCGTGAAGGGCTGCCAGCACGCCCGCGCTTTCGGGCCCGGCAGCGGCAATCTGCACGCTCACAGCACAATGCCCCCGGGCAGGGCGGCATCGGGCGGGCGTGCATAGTGCGGGCTGGGCAGGGGTGCGGTGTCGTCTGCTTCCAGCGTCAGCGCCAGCAGGGCGTCCAGAGGCGCGTGCTGACCGGCGTCTGCCGCCCCGCCGAGCAGCGCCGCACCGGACCCGGCAAGCCGGGCATTGGCGGCCCGGGCGAACGCCTCGCGTGCGGCATCGATTCCTGTCCTCGCCGCATCGCCTTGCGCCGTGCCGCTGGCAAACACTTGCCACACAAGCTCGCTGCGCCGCGCATCATGGACTGCAAAGACAGTGTGACGTCCGTCCGGATCGGCCTCGCGGGCATAGGCGGCAAGGCTCGACACACCCAGGGCTTTCGCGCCCGTAGCCAGCGCCAGACCGCGCGCAAAGGCTGTCCCGGCACGCGTTCCGGCAAAACTGCCAGGCCCTGTTGCCGCGCCGATCCGCCAGAGCGCACCGGCAGGCAGGCCCGCTTCGTCCAGCAATTCGCCAACCAGAGGGGCAAGCCGCTCTGCCTGGCCCCGTTCCATCGCTTCAGCGCGCCGGAAGGTCTGGCCGTCCTCCAGCCGGAGGGCCGCCGCGCACCATCGCCCGGTCGTGTCGATGACCAGCACCGGGCGGTGGGGACGGGCAGATGCCATCAGGTTTGAACCCTATTTCAGGATGCGCGCCGCTTCATCGAAACCGAGGCGCGGCAGGCGCGGGAAGAGCTTTTCCGTCGTCCCATAGCCGATATTGACGAGGAAGTTGGAGCGCCAGTGTTTCATCTTTGGATCGTTGGCGAAGAACTCCTCATCGACCTTGGCGCTGTCGAACCCGCTCATCGGCCCGGTATCAAGGCCCAGCGCGCGTGCCGCCAGAATGAGATAAGCGCCCTGCAAGGTGCCATTGCGCACGCCATTGGCCTTGCGCGCTTCCTCGGAGGCAAACCATTCCTTCGCGCCGGGATCGTGCGGAAAGAGTTCAGGCACTTTCTGATGGAACTCCCAGTCCCACGCGACGATGGCGGTAACCGGCGCGCTCATCGTCTTGTCGACATTCGACGGGATCAGGAAGGGCCGGAGACGTTCCTTTGCCTCGCCTTTGAGGAAAACGAAGCGGGCGGGGGAATTATTGGCGCTGGTCGGGCCGTATTTGAGAAGATCGTAGAGCGCCTGGATCGTCGTGTCGGACACATCGCGATCCTCCCAGGTGTAGAAGGTGCGCGCACCGCGGAAAAGCTGGTTCAGCGCGTGATCGGAGAGGGTCTTGTGACGGTCTTCAAGTACGAGTTCGCTCATCGGGCGATCCTTCCTTCCTGTGAATGCCGCAACCTGCCAGCATGGCGGAGGCGGGCAGTGATACCGGGGCGAGATAGGACAGCAACGCCCGTTGGGCTATGGCGATCCGGGAAAAACGGCTGTGCCGGCCCTACACCACCGCCTCGACGCCCATCACTTCAGGGACGTAGTGCTTCAACAGATTCTCGATGCCGCTTTTAAGCGTCATGGTCGAGGACGGGCAGCCAGCGCAGGCGCCGCGCATGTGCAGGCTGACAATACCGGTCGTCTCGTCATAGGCGTGGAACACGATGTCGCCGCCGTCCTGCGCAACGGCAGGGCGCACGCGCGTATCGATGACATCGCGGATTTCCTTCACGATGGCCGCTGTCTCGCCCTCATAGACAGTTTCGGTGTCCGTATCGCCATCATCGAGAAGCGGTTTGCCCGATTGCAGCACGTCCATGATCGCACCCAGCACCGAAGGCTTGATGTGCGCCCAGTCAATGGCGCTGTCCTTGGTCACCGAGACAAAATCGCTGCCCGCAAACACGCGCACCACACCCTCGACAGCAAAGAGTTCGCGCGCCAGAAGCGATCCTGCGCCCTCGGCTGCAGTGGCAAAATCGCGCGGGGTCTCCGGCGCAATCGACTGGCCGGGCAGAAATTTCAGCGTGTCGGGGTTCGGGGTGGTTTCGGTCTGGATGAACATGGGGGAGGCCTTTATGGGCTGTGCGGGCGTGAGGGCACTGTTTCAGAGCCACACTTGGCCTCAGGCGCCGTGCCAATCAAGGCCTGATAGCGCCTAGGTCAGCGCCTCGATGGTTTCATCGGACAATTCGCCCGGCACGACAGTCACGGGAATGGCGCGTTCACCAAAAAGGCCGCGCCCCCGTGACAGCGCCGTCACCAGCGGGCCGGGTCCGTCGCCTTTCACGGCTGCACCGAGGACCAGGATCGAGATGCTCTCATCCTCCTCGATCAGCTTGCGGATGCACTGGATCGCCTCGCCCTCGCGCACCAGCAGCTCGGGGCGTGAACCGGTAATGCCTTCAATGTCTTCTGCGAGGCTTTCGAGCGCCGCTTCGGCTTCTTCCATCGCCTCGCGCCGCATGGTCTCGCCGACGCCCAGCCAAGGCTCGACGCTTGCCGGTTCGATGACGGCCAGTACCGCCACCTTGCCGCCGGTATTGTTGGCCCGATGGGCAGCATAGCGAGCCGCCGCCGCGGATTCCTCGCTGCCATCGCCGATAAGCAGGAATTTTCGAGTGTTCGCCATGATTCTGACCGTGACGCTTTCTTGACGCGGCGGCAAGAGGGCGTCATCTGCCTTGCATGAGCCGCTCCCGCAAAACCGCTTCCGCGCCTGAAAAGCCGCTTTCCACGCTGGACGACTGCCGTTCAGCAGCCTCGCCGCGCCGCCAGGTCACGCTCTGGCCGGACCGGCTGGAGGAAACGGCAGACGGAACGCTCGTCACCCGCATCGCCATCGACACTGTCGAGGAGGTGCGCCTCAGCGTCGAGCCATCGGGCATCGGCGCGAAGGACCCCGCACAGATTGTCTGCCGCGTCCGGGCAGGCAGCCGGACGATCAGCCTGTCTTCCTTGCGCTCGACCGGCATATTGAAATGGGAAACCCAGGCAGACCGGCTCGCCCTGTTCCTGCGTGCGCTGCATGGCCGTCTCGAAGGGCGCGAGGGGGTTGCCTTTGTCGAGGGCGCGCCGCTCGATGCGAAGCTGAAAGCCTTCCTGCCAGCTTTGGCGCTGGGCCTTGCGGGGCTGGCGCTCGCCGCCTGGGCTCTCACTATCGGCCAGATCATCACCGGTCTCATCGGCCTCGTTCTGGCGGTCACGGGCGGATATTCCGCCTGGATTTTCCGGCCCTCACCGGAGAAGCCCTACGATCCGCAGAAGTTTTCCGGCGCCTAGCCTGCGGAGGCGAGAAGCCGGGCGAGGCCTTGCGCAAAAAATGGCCCGCACTTGGCCGCGCCGCGCGGATAATAATAAGGCTCGATCAGCTCGATCTCCATCAGGCGCAGATCGCCTTCGCCGCCGCGAACCATGTCGACGCGCGCATAGAGCAGTGTCTCGACCCCGCAATGCCGGCAGGCCGCTTCAAGACACTGGCGGGCGAGGGCGATGTCGGTAACAGACGGCTCATAGGGAGTATCCACTCCGCCATACATGCCCTGAATGCGGTAATCGCCCTTGGCAGCGCGCTTGATAACGGCGTGGGAAAATTCGCCGCCGAAGAAGAGCAGCGAGTATTCACCCTCTTCCTGAATGGCCGGCAGAAAGGCCTGTATCATGGCCCGTTCTGGTGGCAACTCGCTCACGGGCGGAAGCGGCTCGCCGCGCCGGACGCGGGCCTGGCGCCAGGCACCGGCCCCGACAACCGGCTTGATCACCAGATCATCGCTATTGAGCGTGTCAAAGGCGGCGCTGATCAACTCCGGCGTGGCACGCTCTGCCCAGACAGTCTCGATGACGGGTGCGCCCAGTGTTCCCAGATCGCGCAAATATGTCTTGTCCATGTTCCAGCGGATCACTCCGGCAGGGTTCAGGAGCGGCCGGACCTGGCTGACAGTATCCAGCATGGCGAGGAAGCGCTGCGTCTTGTCCCAATAGTCCCAGGTCGGACCGATGATGACGGCATCATAGGCTGCCGGATCAAATCCCTCGTCCCAGACAACCGGCTCCAGCGCGAAGCCCGCCGCGCGGCAGGGCGCATCAATCGCCGCAAACTGCTCGGTGAACTCGTGCGCATCGCTGCGCGCCTCGGCCCGGTGAGCAAGGACGTTGGCAGAAACCAGATAGGCAATCGTGTGCATGGAGGCCCCGGCGGATCAGTGGCAGACGCGCGTCGCTATCGGCTCTAGCCGACCGGCATCGCCCGTCAAGAAGGCGCAAGCAGGCGGGCAGGGGCTTGAGTGCGTGGCGCGCAAGGGTTAAGCCCTCGCCCGCATTGCAACTGGAAGGAACTCCCCTCATGGCCGCTACCCGCTTCGACGTCATCGGCGTCGGCAACGCCATCGTAGACGTGATCGCGACTGCCGATGATGCCTTCCTGGGTACGCATGGCATCGAGAAGGGGGCCATGACGCTCATTGACGAGCCGCGCGCCGAAGCGATTTACGCAGCGATGGGTCCGGGCCAGGAAGTGTCGGGCGGTTCGGCTGCCAACACGCTTGCGGGCGTGGCTAGCCTTGGCGGGCGCGGCGCCTATATCGGCAAGGTGGCCGACGACCAGCTGGGCGAAATCTTCGCCCATGACCTGCGCGCAACGGGCGTCGACTACTCCACCAGGCCCTTGTCGGGCGGCCCGGCGACGGCGCGCTGCCTGATCCTGGTCACCCCGGACGCCCAGCGCTCCATGAACACCTTCCTTGGCGCGTCCACCCTGTTCTCCGGTGACGATGTCGATGCCGAACGGATCGGCGCAGCGCACATCACCTATCTGGAAGGCTATCTCTTCGACCGTGACGAGGCGAAAGCGGCTTTCGTTGCTGCTGCCGAAATCGCCCGCAAGGCCGGGCGCAAGGTCGCGCTGACCCTGTCGGATGCGTTCTGCGTGGATCGTCACCGGGCGAGCTTCCGCGAACTGATCGCCGGCCATGTCGATGTTGTCTTTGCCAACGAGGTCGAGCTGAAATCGCTCTACCAGACAGAGGATTTCGACAGTGCGCTCGCCAGCATCCGCGCCGAGACCCGCATTGCCGCCGTGACCCGTTCGGAAAAGGGCGCGGTGATCGTGGCGGGCAGCGAAACCGTATCGGTGCCTGCCGAACCGGTCGCTAAACTGGTCGATACGACGGGCGCAGGCGACCTTTTTGCCGCCGGCTTCCTTCTGGGCGCCGCGCGCGAGGCGGATCTGGAGACGTGCGGCCGTCTTGGCGTGCTGGCAGCGGCTGAGGTGATCTCCCATGTCGGCGCCCGCCCGCTCGTCAGCCTGGCCGAGCTTGCCCGAGACAAGGGTATCACCATACCGCCAGCCCGGTGAGCCAACACAGTTTCAACAGGTTAACACTATCTGTGTGCGTGCTTAACGTGATTTTCAGCAAGGTCTGAAAATCTGCCTCTCCCTGCCGTGCCGTCCCGCCCGAAAGATCGAGCGGAGCGGCCAAGCTCCGAGAGGTTCTATGGCCCCGCTCCGCCATGCCCTGTCACGCATGATGCGCTCGCTGGTGATGAAATTCACCGTGCTGTGCGCCATTGTGCTGGTCGCTGCCACGCTGGTGATGACCGGGTTCGGATATCTGTCGAAATCCCACGACAATCGCGAGACGGCCCTGGCCCATGCAGGCCTGATGTCGCAATTGCTGGCCACCAACATTGCCGAGGAAACCGCCTCGCGCGATGCGCGGCGCCTGACCACCAGCCTGAACGGTTTCGACGAGCGCGATGATGTGAACGGCGCGTACGTGGTGGACTCCATGCGCGCCGTGCTAGTGACGACCCCCGATATGGGCCTTGCGCCCGGTGAACGCAGCACCGACGCTCTCATTCACGGTGCGCTGGGCTCGGTTGACATGCGCCTGGAAGTGGTCGGCGACACGATCCGCGTCGTTCACCCCGTCATGCATCAGGGCCGGCTGGCCGGCGCTGTGCTGATCAATGTGCCGATAGCGGCTGTCTCGCGTCCGGCATCGGAAATCTTCCAGCGCCAGATTCTGGTCGGCCTGGTCGCGCTGGTGATCTTCCTGCCGCTCGTGGCACTTGTAGTGCGCACAGCGCTCGGCCCGATCCACAAGCTGACGGAGGCTGCCCGCCTTGCCTCCTCGCGCAAGCTCGACATGCGCATTGATGTGCGCACTGGCGACGAGCTCGAAGTGCTCGCCAATGCCTTCAACCGCATGTTTGCGCGCCTCGATGCCTCGATGAAACGCATTCATCGTCTGGCCTATGTCGACATGGTCACCGAGCTGCCCAATCGTGAGCGCTTCCGCAAGGAGGTCGAGCGCGTGACCCGCAGGGCGGAGGACATGGGCACGTCCGGCGCGGTGCTCTTCCTTGATCTTGACCGGTTCAAGCGTGTGAACGATTCCCTCGGCCTTGGTGAAGGCGACCGGCTGCTTGAGGCTGTTGCCCGCCGCCTGCGCGAAGCGGCGCGCGGCTGGGACCTGTCGCGCGGCGAAGACGGGGCAGAACCGTCTCTGGTGGCCCGCCTTGGCGGTGACGAGTTCACCATACTCCTGCCAGCTCTTCGCGATGCCGCCGATGCGGCACGGGTCTCGCGCCTTGTCATCGACGCCGTGCGCCGCCCGTTCGAAATCTCCGGCCACCGGGTTTTCCTAGGTGTGTCGGTGGGTGTTGCGGTCTTCCCGCGCGATGGCGGTGATCCCGAAACTCTCCTTCGCCACGCCGACCTTGCCATGGCTGCTGCCAAGCGGACCGGGGGCAATGCGTTCGAGTTCTTCGAAGCCAGCATGAACCAGACAGCCTTTGAGCGTCTTGTGCTGGAGGGTGAGCTGCGCGAGGCGGTCAAGGATGACCAGCTCGTCGTCTACTACCAGCCCAAGATTTCCATCCATGACGGCTCTATTGCCGGCGTAGAGGCCTTGGTGCGCTGGAACCATCCGACGGCAGGCCTCCTTTCGCCGGGCATGTTCATCCAGGCGGCCGAGGAATGCGGCCTGATCGGTGAAATTGGCGACTGGGTGATGCGCCATGCCTGCGCGGAAATGGCCGACCTCAACAAGCGCGGCGTCAACCTGCCCGTGGCCGTCAACGTTTCGGCAGTCCAGTTCGAGGATGAAGGCTTTGCTGACAGCGTGCTCGACACGCTGCGCGAGACCGGACTGGCGCCCTCGCTTCTGGAGCTGGAACTGACCGAGTCAGTCGCCATGCGCCAGCCGGAACGGGTTCTCGAACAGATCGAGCCTCTGCGGGCGCGCGGTGTCGGCTTTGCCATTGACGATTTCGGCACCGGCCACTCCAGCCTGTCCTACCTTACCCGCATGCCGTTCGACGTGTTCAAGATCGACCAGAGCTTTGTGCGCGACATGTCCAGTGACCCGCACGCGCGCATTGTGGTGGAAACCATTCTGGCGATGGCCCGCGCCCTGAAACTGCAGACGGTCGCCGAAGGTGTTGAAACCAGCGATCAGCTCGCCTTCCTGCGCGAACAGGGCGCCACCCTGGCCCAGGGCTATCTCTTTGCCCGGCCCATGCCGCTTGCCGATCTGGTCCGCTATGTCGAAAGCAGCAGCGCCGATCCGCGGGCAATCCGCGCCTGACAGGACTTGTCGCCGAGGCCTGCCGCAAAGGACACGGAACTGTGTCCTGTTCGCAACGCGCAACACCTTTCTACAATTTAATTGAACATGACCGGGTGGTTGTGGCATAAATACACGTGCGGGCCGCCAGCACTCTGACCCGCTCGCTCTGGAAC
>NZ_JBQLZR010000281.1:0-27181 GCF_052168375.1 Glycocaulis sp. | reverse complement strand
CCTGCGCTTCACCAGCCTCAACAGCCTGTTGCAGCAACGCTCGCGCCGCAGGCAGGTCGCCTGCGCGGTCGGCCAGCAAAGCCCGATCGTAGAAGGTGGACATCCCGCTCACCCTGATTTCAGCCCCGGATCACAATAGCGTGATCGCCTCGCTTGGCCAGTACACGATTGGGGTTACTGCACAAGGCGTTGACGCCTTGACCGCCATTCGTTAGGTAGACCGTCCCGCTCGCAAAGGGCGGTTCCGGGTGCCAGTTTTTTTTCTGAAGAACGGCGCCCCTCTGACGCGGGGTGGAGCAGCCCGGTAGCTCGTCAGGCTCATAACCTGAAGGTCGCAGGTTCAAATCCTGCCCCCGCACCCACTGTTATCTGACTGCCCTCAGATAACGACAACAAAGCGGCGAGGTCCCCCTCCACCAGGAGGTCGGCCTCGCCGCTTTTTTCGTTTCTGGACACGGTGATACAGCTGATCAGCTGGCGGACGGCGCTGATGGCGTGGGCGAGCTGGGCGGCGGGCAGCCCGGCGCCGGCCGGGTCGCTGGCAAGGCTGGTTTCGAGCTCTGTGATGATCCGGGCAAAGGCGCCCGCCGCATGCGGGTGCAGGGTGGTGACGGCCGACAGCGCGTCGAGATTGGCCAGCTCCGCCTCGAGCGCGATTCGTTCGGCTTCCATGTCTTTCAGCGGTGCCAGCATGCTGCTCGGCCCGGACCCGTCCATATACGCCTCCAGCAGGCGGGCCTCGCGCCGCTTGAGCTGGGCGATGCGGGTCTCGACGCGGCTGCGGTCTGCATGGCTCTCGGCGGCCAGGCGGGCGCGTTCCTCGCGATAGGTATCCACTGCCAGCCGGATCGCCTCCGGGCTGAGAAGGCGGTGTTTCAGGGCCGCGAGCACACGCGCCTCGATTCCATCGGCGCGCACCGTGCCGATGCCGCTGCACTGGCCGGTCTCCTTGTGCGTGGCGCAGCCATAGCGCTGCGGCGCGCCGCCGGCGATGACAAGATTGCCACCGCACGATCCGCAGCGCAGCATGCCCGAGAGCGGGCGCTTCGGCCGGCGTGCCTTTTCCGGGCGCGTGCCAGCACTGGCAGTGCGCCGGGCGTCCACCCGGGCCGCGAGACCGGCGTCCAGAATGGCGAGGTCGGGAGCAGGCTGCGAGATCCACGCGTCCGGCGGATTGGCCACCATGCGGGCCTTGCCGGTTTCAGGATCCTTCACCTTGCGATTGCGGTTCCAGATGCGCGTGCCGCGATAGAGCGGGTTCCACAGGATCCCGTTGCCACGCTGCGGCTGGCCGAAAATCGTCGTGTTGCGCCACGGTGTGCCGCGCGGGGCAGGTACGCCTTCCGCATTCAGGGCCACCGCGATCGCGCGCGGCGAGAGGCCGCTTGAATAGTCGTGGCAGATCCGGCGCACGATCGCGGCTTCGTCTTCGCGTATCCGGAGCGTGCCCGGCGTGGCGGGGGCGGGCGCCAGTTCGTAGCCATAGGGCGGTGGCCCGGCATGACGGCCGTCTGCGACCACGCCTTCCAGCCCGCGCCGCGTCTTGTCGGCGAGGTCTTTGAGATACATCGCGCCGATAATTCCGCGCAGACCGACCTGCATCAGCCCGGCCGGATCATCGCCGATCTCGCCCTCGCTGACCGTGATGAGCCGCACGCCGCGCGTGCGCAGGCGCCGCCAGATCAGGGCAAGATCGGCCTGGTCCCGGCTGAGCCGGTCGAGCGATTCCACGATGACGGCAGACACGCGCCCGCCTGCCACGGCGTCCAGAAGGGCCGTCAGGCCCGTGCGGCCCGCCATGGAGGCCCCGGAAAGGGCGGCGTCCGAATACGTCACACATGGCCCGAGGGAGAGGCTGGAGGCAAGACGCTCGGCCCGGCGCACCTGATCCTCGATCGAGGATTCGGTCTGCCTGTCGGTCGAATAGCGCGCATAGATCGCTGTGGTCACCTGTCCTGCCCCGCTTGCCGCCCCGTAGCCAGAGCATGGTCACGCTGCGCCATGCCCCTTGCCAGCGCCACAATGAGATCGCGCTCGGCAGGAAGCAAGCCGGTGCCGTCCGGTGATCCGGGCCGGGTTCCGTCCGGCGCTGCCGGCGGCGGGCTGGCAGGTGAAGCTGGAATCAGAACAGCTCCAGACTGGAAGCGCCGCGGGGCGCGTCGAAGGGACAATCGCGCCTGGCCTCGAACGTGGCCTGCCGTTCGCTCATGCCGCCTGCCATGAGCTGGGCCTTGCGTTCGCGATAGCGGGCAAAGGCGGCGCCGGGCTGGACGGCCGGGCCGGGATTGCCCAGCTCGATCAGGCCCAGCTTGTAAGCCTTGGCGCGCAGGGTTTCGGCTGTCCGGCCCAGCTGGCGCGCGAGTTCGGGGAAGGGGACGGGGGGTTCTGCCGTACGGCCCGCGCGCAGGGCTTCGATCTCACGCTCGGTGAACGGGCCTTTCACAGTGTCACGTTTCACGGTTTCACTCCCCCCTCTGGATTGCGGCGCTCAAATCGCGGCCATGGACCAGGTGCATGCGTAGGCCGATCTGATCCGGGCCGGGCACGCGCGCGGCTCGAAGGACAGATTGCGGGTAATGCCGCATGACGTATTCGGTCATGGGCCGGTCGATCAGGCCGGTTTCCGCGTTGCGCGCGGCGTGTATGCCGAACGTGGCGCGCGGGCTGATCACGATTTGCCCCGACCGGATCGCCTCGCGATGCTCCAGGATCATCGCGCAGGCGGACATGCACCGGTCGCGTATCTCGATGCGGTGGCCAGCCTCGAGCGCCCACATGATTTCCACCCGGTGCATGATGACGTTTCCGCCGTTATGGCTGTCGATCACGATGAGACCGTCGCGCGCGTTGGACGGATGGAAGGGCGTAGCCCCCTGGCCTGCCGCGGTCATCGCCGTCAGCAGGGCGGCAATGCGCATCAGGTATCCGACGGCGATGCCTGCCAGCACGAACGCCACAAGCCAGAAGACGGCGCCGCGTATCTCGCGGCGTGCAGCCTCACCAATCGAGCGCCACCAGCGTGCGATGCGCCCCATCATGCCGCGCCGCCTTCGGCCAGCTGGCTCTCGCAGCTGATCCAGCCTGCATCGTTGCGGCAGCCCTCAACGCCTTGCCCGCGCAAGTCCGTTATGGCGGCGATGAGCAGGAGAAAGACGATTGTCGCGGCAAGGGCGCCGGTCAGCCAACGGCGAACGCCGTTCGCCGGTTCGCCCTGCCAGTCACGCTGGCGCAGGCGGCGGGTGCGGGGAAAGCCGGGCCGGGTCATTGTGCTTGCTCCTCAGCGCTATCCAGCGGTTCCCCGCCTGCGCGGGGACAGGCGGTTCCGCCCACGAGGGCAGACGGCGTGCCTTTGCCCGGACGCGGCCCAGCCGGATCGCCCGCCAGCATGGCGCTGACCCGCGCATCGAGATCGGCGGCGGCGTCAAAGTGCATTTCAGGCGGCAGCCATGTCAGATCCCGCCAGACATGGTTCAGGATCCATTTGACCGCGTCGGCCTTCTTCGCCGGCATGTCCGCCGAGGGCCGGTCGCCGCTGTCCGGGTCTGAGGGCTTGATGCAGGCATCGGCGATACGGGCGAGCTGGGGCAGGGAAAAGCGCTCGAGATAGGTGGCGTCCATTTTCCATGGCGGGAGGAGGTCCTCCAGCTGACCGGCCAGCACCCGCACGAACAGGCTGTCGCCCATGGGCGCGTTGCCATAGCCGGGCCAGCTGCCGCACTGTGCAGCGATCAGCGCGGCAAAGAGCGCGGGCAGTTCGGGTGCTTCGACCAGAGTGGCCAGCGCCTCGGTCTGGTCATCGATTACTGCGCCAAGCGTGGCGTGGGCCTTGAAGCCCGACCGCCCCGCCAGATCCTCGCCTGAGTTCCGCCAGGCCAGCATGCCAGCGTTCAGAACCTTGCTGTCCTCGCCATCGGCGCGGTGGCCGTGGAGCCAGTTCTGTGGCTCCTGCACGCCGCTGTAGCGGAAGTCGGCTTGCGGCCCGAGCGCCAGCACGGCAAGCGCCATCGCATAGCGAGGCGGCGCGGCGGCGATCGCGGTCTGCAGACGCGTCGTCTTTTCACTCGCGGCCGCAATCCAGTGACGTTTCGAGAAAGGCGGGGTGGTGGGGTGTTCAGGCTGGGCTTCGACGGTCGCGGACGTGGTGCCGGCTTCGCGGGCAGGGGCCGGTTCGCCCTCGTCCTCCGCCTCGTGGACCAGATACACCGCCTGCGCTTCCAGCGAGCGGTCATCCAGCCGGATATGCAGCTCGGCCTCGTCCTTCGGGGCGTCCTTGCCGAGCGGGTGTTGCTCGTAAGCCCGGGCATTGAAATACTCGTCTCCCGGCCAAACCTCGACCTCGGCCCAGCCTGCCTTGCGTTCCTCCTCCACGACCGCTTCAAACGCGGCGCGCTGCAGGCGCTCGGCCTGCGCCCGGTCGGTCAGGATGATGTCGCCTGCATCGTCTTCCAGCGTCTCGCCGGTATAGGCCTCGAGCGGGAAAAGGGCGTGCTTTGCCAGAAGATGGCCGGAGCGCATCTGGCGGTTGATCTCGTCGGCGGTCTGCCAGCCATGGCGGCGGTTCACGATCAGGTCCAGCGCCGCGTCCTGCCGCTCTTGCGGCCAAGGGCTAAGCGCTTGGGCCTGCGCAAGGCTGATATCGCCCATCGCGAAAGCCTGCTTCACCGCGCCCGACAGGCGCGTGGCCAGTGCGATGCGTTTCTGGATGTGGCGGCGGCTGCGACCGGCGCGCGTGGCGAGCTCAGCGCTGACTTCGCCCGGATCGCCGCCTTCTTCCTCGCGCAGGCGCTGCAAGGTCAGATAGGCCTCTGCCTCCTCGAGCGGATGGACGTCCTCGCGGTCGCGGTTCTCGACGATCGCCAGCTCGACCAGTTCGATATCGCTCATCTCGCGGACGATGACCGGCACCGGGGCGTCGGCCTCGGCCAACCCGTCCTCGATCAGCTTGCGCACGGCGCGCCAGCGCCGCTCGCCTGCGGCAATCTCGAACCGCCCGCCGTCGATCGGACGGACCAGAACCGGCTGCAGCATGCCTTGCGCGCCAATGGAGGCAGCCAGCTCGGCAATGCCCTCCTCGCGGAAAGCCTTGCGCGGGTTCAGGGGCGAAGGCTGGATCGATCCGTGGGGGAGGAAAGTGGGATTATTATTCTGGTGCTCCGGGCTATCCAGCCCGTCGCCTCCTCGCTCACGCTGCGGGCGCGCGGTCGCGCTTGCAGCCGCCTGCGGCGGCTGGGAGTCCGCGTCATCCGGCGAACGGCGTTCGCCGAACTGGCGCTCCATGGCGTCAGCCAGATCGGTCGACAGGCTGACCGGATCCAGCGTGACAAGGCCGAGCTTCTCCAGCCGCAAGACGCTCTTGCGGACATTGGACGCGTCGCGGTCCAGCTGGGCGGCAAGGTCCTTGTAGGATGGTTTGCCGCCGGTCACGCCCGCCAGTCGCAGGGCGAGGGTCAGATCGGCAAGGGTCAGGGTTTCGAGGGCCGGGTTCATGCGTCACCGCCTTGCGGGAAGACCGTGATCAGGCCCTTGCGCGGATGACAGATCCGCGTGCCGCGGTCCGGTCCTTCGGTGAGCTGGATGAAGTAGCAGCGGTCCTCTTCGCGGGGGCCGTAGCTCAGCCAGCTCGTGATGACGCCGACGGCGAGGTTGAGTTTTTCCCGGCCCGCGCCCGCATCGTTTCGGCCAGACGTCTTTCCGGCCTGCTGCGGGGAGGGCAGCCGCATCCGGTTCTGCTCGCCCGAGGGCCATTGAAACAGGACCTTCTCACCGATCTCGAGGCGGCGGGGTTCGGGGGCTGGGCGCTGGCGGCGCGCCGCGATGCGCAAGGCAAGCGCGGCTTCAAGCAGCCGGTCGGCCAGGCGCACAGGTGCGCCGGTGGTGGTTGATGGCCGCGCAGGGCGGAAAGGCAGGATGGTGGCAGACATGGTCGGTCTCCTGATTAGGTGACCGGAACCGTAACGACGAAAAATCGTCGCCGTCAACAAGAAAAACGAAAAATCGTTGTTAGAGGGTGGCCCCGCAGTGGTTAGTGTTGACTGAAACGGAGTTTGGAGTCGGTGATGCGTGTCGCGTTAGGTATTTTTCTGAGCATAACGTTTGCGCCGGTGGCAATGGCGCAAGCTTGGCAGGTATCGGAAGTCGTCGATCCTATGTCCGACCGTATCGTTTTAAGCGCTTCGGTAAGTGCAGCTGAGACGATTCAAGCTCGAAACGGCACGCCTGTCCGGCCTCGTTTGCTCATGGTTTGCCAAGGCTCGATTGCATCTGTGGGCATCGACGCGATTGAGGACATTCCAGATCTTTCTGTCTGGGTGGAAACTCGAGCTGATGACGCTCCCTTCAGTGCAAGATCAATGGAGCGTTCGGCTGGGTTTTCGGTCATTTCAACAAGTCGCCCACGGCAGGTCGAAGCGCTGCTAAGGCAAATTGGTGGTGCTGACATTCTGCGTGTGCGCTACAGCGGTGAGTATTTCGGTTCTCGAACCGTGACCTTCGATGCTCGAGGCGGTCGAGTGGCTGTTGATCGGATCCGTCAGCTATGCCCTAACAGGCGCTAGCGGCCGTCTGCCCAGGGCGGGACCAGTGCCACGATCGGCATGGCGCGCCGGATCTCGACATCGTCCATCGGTTCGCGCCCATCCCATGAGTGCAGGGAGAAGCGGCCTGGCTGGAAGCCGCGCCGCACCGTCTTGAAGACAAGGTCCCCGGTTTTCAGCTCGACCACGCAGGGCCGGTTGAGGATGGCGTCGAGATCGACGTGGCCGCGCTCCTCGTAATAGACCAGCCAGCCATCCTGTGCCGGCGGCATGGAAAAGCCGCGTATCTCCATCGCGGCCAGCTTCATGCCGGGCGCGGCACCTGTCGGATAGGCGACATCGTAAAAACCCTGGCCTTGGGCCAGACCCTCGAAGGGCGTGATTCCGCCGCCCGCTCCCAGATAGCCCTTCACCCAGACCCGGTTCTGGCCCTGACTGGAATAGTCTTCGCCGTACAGCGCATCGACGGACAGTCCGAGTGCGCGGGCGATCTTCATTTCGTTGCGCGAGTTGAGTGTGTCAGCCTTCCCGCTGAAATAGGAACGCAGCGTCGTTGCGGGGACGCCGGAAGCGCGTGCGATATCAGCGGCCCTCGGAAGGCCCATCCGCTCCATCGTGCGGCGGAACGCCGCCCGTCGTTGATCTGCCCATTCACTCATACGCAGAGGCATACCGCAGATAGGCCGCGACTGCCCCGTGGACCTTTCCACGAAACCGGCTTGACAGAACGACGAAAAATCGTTGTTACTTTGCGCCATGAGCATCGAAGCAACCATTGCGGGCCTTGTTGCCAAGGCAAAAAACGTTCCGACCAAGGTGCTGGCCCAGAGATCGGGGCTGCCGCCGACGACGATCCGCATGATGCTGCAGGATGGATGGTCCTCCCGGTCGGTCGAGAATCTCATCGCCGTTGAAAAGGCGCTGACCGAAATCGAGGCGGAGGTCCGGCCATGACGCCCGCCTATCGTATCCGCGTCTCACGGCTGCGCATCCTCATGGTCCCGCAAGGCGCAGGCCAGCACCCAGCCGCGCCGGGCATCGAAGGGCGCGCCGATGAGGCGGGCGCCCGTGCGCGCGGCGCCGCGCAGGCGGCGAAGCCGTGTGATGGGGTGTCGGGGTATGGATTTCAGGCCGCGAGAGCGGCCTGCAAGGGCGACTGCCCGCCGGCGCCCATGCGCCGCACCGACGGGGCGGACGCCCCGGAGGATGAGAAAGCTTTCCATGACGGAGACGCTACACCGGCGAACGGCGTTCGCCGATTGGAAAGCGACAGCCCGGTCCAACCGCCCATGCTGCGGATGCGGATCGCCGATGACGCGGCAGGCCGTGCGCGGCGGGCGAAGGCTGGCGACCGCTGGCGGTTTCGCCCGGCTGTCATCCAGCTGGCAGACGGGACGCCCGAGCCTGCCGCGTATCTGGACTGGGAGGGGTGTGAACCATGACCTCCCACGCCCGTCCGCCCGAACGCCGTTTAAGGTCCGATGCCGATTATCGCGCCCTGAAGAAAGCCACTGCCAGCCTGATGCGGGACAATGGCTCGGCGGAAAGCTTCGCGCGGCAAACCCGCGGATGCGGGCAGACCCTGCTCAATTACGCCAGCCACGCCCACGCCGCCTTCATGCCCGCAGACGTCATCGCTGATGCCGAACTGGACGCCGAGCGGCCCTGGGTCACCGAAGCTCTGGCCCGGCTGGCGGGCTATATGCTCGTGCCACGCCCCGAGACGGTCGGTGCAACGGGCGCGGACTATGCCGCCCTGAAAGAGACCGGCGAAGCCATCACGGCGATCGCGGAAGCGCTGAGCAAGGGCGGGCGAATCGACCGCACGGAGGCTGTCGGCGTGGTGCGCGAAGTGCGCGAGGCCATCGCTTCGTTGCTGGCTCTCGAGACGGCAATCGCGGCGCGGTATCCGGAGCTCGGGGACGGTCTGCAGATTCCGTCTTCACGTTCCGCCAGCCATCCGGCGGGCGATGTTCCGCCCATGGGGGCGGACGGGCAGTCGCCCTTGCAGCCCTCGACAGGGCTGGGAGGCGAACATGGCGAGTGATCTCTTCTCCTTGCAGGCCATGGCGGCACCGTCCAAGCGCGCTGCCCGCCAGAAGCCCGCAAAGACCGAACTCCACCAGCCGCTCTACGTGGTCACGGCCTTCGAACTGCTGAAGGCGCTGCAGTCCGACGATGAAGGTCATGGCCTGCTGGCGCGCCGCCATGCGGAGCGAACGCTCGCGGGCGTCGATGATGTCCAGGGCTGTCCCGATCCGGACCTGTTCCGAGCGATGCGCCAGCTGGGCCTGCAATGGTCAGAGCGCCACGACTTCGCGGCCCGCAAGCGCTTCGCCGGGGCCGTGACGATCCTTGCCCGTGAAGTGATGAGCGCTGGCCGCAAGCCCGGACAGGACGCCTTGCCCGGCATATTGAGAGGGATCCCTGCCCATGACCGCTGATTACCTGATCGGGGAGGTTGGCAGGGCCGACACCCTTAACCGCCGTGACCGGGCACAGGCCATCAAGGACGCGATCGGCATTGATGATGTGGCCGAGGCGCTCGGCTCCCGCCTCCAGCCGCACGCCGAAGGCTGGCTGGCCGATTGCCCGGATTGCAAGGGCGAGGTGACCGCCAAGATCAGCGCCCACGGCGAGCATTTCCATTGCACGGCCTGCCGCGGGGCAGGCGATGTGATCGGCTATGTCCGCGCCGCGCGCGGGACGGGCTTCGGCGAAGCCTGCCGCTGGCTGGAAGGCCGGATCGAAGGCAAGGCGGGGGCCTGCGACAAGACCGGGGAGCTGTTCGGATGAGCGAGCACGAACCCAATCCCAAGCCGTCATTTCGTATCGCGTGGAATGACGAGCGGGAAGCCATCGCCAAGCAGATGTGGTCGGACGGCCATACCGCCGGATATATCGCGCAGTACCTGCGCGGCGTCACCCGCAATGCCGTGACGGCGAAGCTGGACCGGATGGGCCTGATCGGTGCCGGGCGAAAACTGCCGAGCGTGCCGCCCCGCAAATCCATAGCCGCGAGTGAAGCCCGAGACCCGTCAGGACAGGTCAAGGGCCGTCCTCGCAAAGCCCAGCCCTTCCGGGTGATGGATGCGCGACCGCCCGCCAGACCTGTCCGCGCGATAGAGCTGCCAGCGGAGCCGCGCGCTTGCGCTCCCTACAGGCTGGAAGACCGGCCCAAGGGCGGGTGCAGCTATCCGGTCAACGACCCGCCGCGCGGCGGCGTGCATCTGTTCTGCGGGACAAGCGTGAAGCCGGGCAGTGTCTACTGCGCTGATCACCACGCCCTCTGCCGCGTGCCCGCGCCGAAGCGAGGTGAGGCAAGATGAGCGCGCTTCACCCCATCGCTAAAGCGCGAGAGGCGCTTTGCGGCATTGCCTATGGCCTTGATCCTGAGTGCGAGGATTATCCGCTCGTCTGGACGCGCAACGGCGTCATTGATGCAGGCGCCTTGCGCAGGCCCGCTGCCTTTCGGGCGCGCATGCTGCTGGGCGATATCGCCGAGCAGCGGCGCGTTACCGTCAACGAGATCTGCGGGCGGTTGAAGCCTGCCCGTCTGGTTCGGGTTCGCAAGGAGTGCGCCTACCGGCTGCGCATCGAGCTCGGCCTGTCATGGCCGCGCATCGGCCAGTGGCTCGGCGGACGCGATCACAGCTCTGCGCTCTATCTCGCTGCCTGCTGGCAGGCAATGCACCCGCACCTGCCAAAGGTGAGCGGATACAATCTGACGGGCAAGCTGGACGCGGCGCGGATGCGCCATGCGCGGGCGGCCAGGAGGGTGGCATGACCTCGCCGCTTTCCGCGCTGATCGCCAAGGGTCTGACGCCACTGGAAACCTATGCCTGGGAGGCGACGGAGCGCGCTTTTCCGGGGTTTGCAAAGCTGGTCTTCCGGCTGGAGACGGGCGTCTACGTGCTCGGCTCGCCGGGCGGTGTGTTCTGGCTTGCCGCGCTGACCAGCGACCGCGCCTTGCAAGGTTATGGCGATGCAGGCGGGCAGGGTTATGTCTTCGCGCCGACCGCCGGGCCGTTCGATGACCGGCAGATGATGAGCCAGACCGGCCTGATGGGCTGGGACGCGCTGCGCCGGGATCTGCTGATGAACGGGGCGAGGGCGGCGTGATGTCCAACTCCTTCGCAGACTGGGCACCGCCCGCCGATATCGGTGCGGTGATTGCGCCCTACACCCTTACCCGCAACACGCTGGGCGAGACGATGCTGCAGGCGATCAACGCCGCCGTTCTCGACCAGGACGTGGCCCTGATCCGGCGCGGCATCGACCCCTATGGCCTCGTCAAATTCGTCGGTGAAGCGCAGCGCCAGCCTTTGAAGACGCCCGATGGACGGGCGGTTCTGGACGCTGACGGGAACCCGGTCATGGACCTGACCGGCGTCTACGAGGCCGCTGTCCGCCGCTGGAATGGCGAGGACGCGCACCGCGCGTGGGTGGAAGAGCTGAAACGGAGGGCGGTGTGAGTAATAAAGCCACCGGCCATGTATGGGCGTCGGGTCTCTTTGAAGGCGCAGGGCTGCTCGTTGCTCTCAAGCTGGCAGATCACGCCGACGATGACGGGTGGTGCTGGCCAGCCATGTCTACGCTGGCGAAGATGACGGGCCTCGCGCCGCGGTCTGTCAGGCGCATTCTTCGTCAGATGGAGAAGGCGGAGCTTCTGACCGTCGATGTGCGCCGTGGCCGCGGGCGGGTGAACCGCTACCAGATGCAGTTGGCCGGGTTCGAGGCTGCCGAAAAGGCATGGAAAGCGATGGAGTGCCGGACCCGCTTCGCCACCACGAAGGCGATGCGCGAGAGCGTCCTGCTGCAATCTGTAAAAGAGGACATCAGGTCCGCTTTTCTGAACGCCGTAAAAGCGGACTCTGGCGGCACAAAAGCGGACATTGACGACCGTAAAAGCGGACACGGGAGTCCGATAGAACCTTCAATAGAACCTCCAAGAGAAAATGCGCGGGCGCGCGAGGCGTCAAAGCCCGCCTCCGGTCCCGGCCTTGAGGGGGCCGGACCGGGCGGGCCGTCCCTCTCCGCGCAGGCCATGGCGGGCTTGCCTGCCGCGCCTGACCGGGCAGATCCGCCTCCGCCTGAACTCGACGCGGCCCGTTTCCGGACCTTCATCCGCGAACGTGTGGGGCCGGACATGGCCCGTGCGCGCTTCAACCTGCTTCGGATCGAGGACGGGCGGCTTATCGCTCCCAACGAGTTTGTGGCGGCGGATCTGTGGCGGGATTTCAGGGGCGTGCTGACCGAGGCCGGGGTCCGGTCGATCCGAAGCGAAAGCAACCAGAAGGACGTGCATCCATGAGCGCTCGTGGCAAAAGGGCAGGCACCGAGGCTGAGGCAGCGGTGCGCGATGCCAAACGCGCAAGGCAGCGGGCACGCGTTCAGGCCATCAAGGCGAGCCATGGAGTGACGCCTGACGTGAAGGCCAAGCCCTCAGAGGCGGAGCGATCAGCGCGGCGCAAGGCCGAACAGGACGCGAGCCTGCAACGGATCACCCAAGCCAAATGCATGAAGGCGGGCCGCGCCGCGATCGATCCTGCCCAGGCATCGGACGCGTCGGCCCGCAAGGCTCGCGACGAGGCGCTGCGGGCGGTCCGCAAGGCGCTGGCCCGGCGTGTCGATACGGCCGACATGGACCCGTTCACGGCGATGGCGCGCGGGCTGGTCTCTGACGGCAAGCACCTGCGGGCGCTGGCGCCTACGCGGCAGCTGGGCCAGATGGCCACGCCCTCGCGCAACCGGCCTGCGCTCTTCAGCCGGGGTCAGCTGGCCGCGCTCTACCACTATCACGATCGCTGGCAGGCGGCGCAGGTGGGCCTCGGGGCTGTCGACCCGCAACGCATCCGGGTCGATGGGGGAGGGGGCGGTGATGCCACCCACCGGCACGTCCACGCCATCGAGGCGCTGCGCGAGTATCGCCGCCTGAAGGCCGGGCTGGGGAGCGAGGCGCAGGCGCTCATCCTCGAGCATGTGCTGATGAATGACAGGCCGCTGCCGGAGTTCTGCATCGGGGCTATCTATCCGATAAAACAGGAGAAGTATGCTGGCGGCGCCCGCATCGCCCTGCTGATTGAGGCCGCTGACAGCCTCCGCCGTCAACTTGGCTACTGAAAGCGACTTGACGGCAAAGGTCCTTTGGATGTATCTGTTTTGTCCATGGGGCGAATGTGCGCCCGACAGAAGCCCGGCCGGAAACCCCGCGCCGGGCTTTGCTTTGAAATACCCCAAAAAATCAAGTGCTTGAGCTATCGCGCGGGTCCTCCTGGGCGCCTTTCCCGTATACGGGCGGTCAAAGCGCGGGATTTTGCCAGACACACAGGCTTTCAACATCGTTGACGGGTTGACGGTTAGCGCTTGACGCTACTGTGCGGACAGGCCGTTCCCGGCTTTACAGGGGAGGGCCATCGCATGGACGACGCCAGCCTTCCGCTCCTCGAGCGCACGCTGCCGGATGGCCGCCCGGCCTTCGTGAAGTCTGCCGGCCCGTACGCCCGGCTTCTCGGCGCGAGCCGCCAGGCGGGCAAGAACTGGAACGATTCGGGCCTTATCGCCTGGGTCACGGATCCCGCTACCGGCAACCAGATCGTCGACGTCGCCGCCAGCGACCGCCGCCGCCATGACCAACAGAACCCGCTGAAGCGCGCCACCCCCGCGCTCGCGGCCTCGGGACCGTCCGCTCCAGGGATGCCGGCGGACGGTCCCACCCTCTTCACTGATCGGCCTGACCCGGCGAGTTCCCGCCCGCTGGATCAGGCTGCGCCCCGGCCGTCCTCCGCTCCTGTCCCGCCCGGGACGGCCGGGGCATCCCCTTCCGACGCAGACCCCCAGCAACTGCGCGTCCATCACCAGAAGGAGGAAGGCCAGGAGCTCGACAACGCTCTCAAGCGCGTCCGCCTGGCCAAGGCTCTTGGTGAGCTAGTGAGCCTGGAAGAGCGTCGCGCGGCCGAGACAAGCCGTATGCGCCGCCTGCGTGACCGGTTGATGGCCCTGCCCGTGGCGCTCGCTGACGAGCTCAACCCCGGCAACCCCGCACATGCACAGGCGATCCTGCGCCGCGAGCTCCGCCAAATGCTAGAGCAGCTGGCCGACGAGCTGGCTGCCGACGCCCGCCGCGAATGGGGCGATGTATCTGACGCCGATACTGGCACCGACGAGGCCGCCGCTGACGACCGAGAATCCGTCCCGGTCTCCCGGCCGACCAGTTCGACCAGCGAGTTGATCCATGCCTGACGGCTCTGTCTTCGCGAGGGATGTGCGCCGCAATGGCCTTGCCCTTGAACTCGCCGCCATCGACGCCCTGCGCCCGGACCCACCGGTCAACCTGCTCAATTGGACCATCGCCCACCGCATCTTTCCCGATGACAGCCCCCAACCGGGCGCCTACCGGCCAGAAACCGCCCCTTATCTGAACGAAGTCCTGGAAGCCTGTAGCCCCGAGGGCGAGGCCGAAGAAATCACTGTCATCAAATGCGCCCAAAGCGGCGGGTCAGTGGTTGCCGAATCCTTCATCGCCGCGGTGGGGTCAGAGGTCGGCGGGGCAGGCATGATCGTGCACCCCACGGTCAAGGCGGCCAAAGACTGGAACGAAGAGAAGTTTGAGCCGATGGCCGCCTCCACTCCCCGCCTCTCCACCGATGGGCCCGGCGGCGTCATTCCGCGCCAGGCGCGCGAGATGGGCGGGTCCAAGGGTGATCGCATACGCTTTCGCGACAGGGGCTTCTTCAAGCTGGCAGGATCCAATTCGGCCGCCTCCCTGCGCCAGTCTTCCATCCGCTTCATTGTGCTGGACGATCTCGACGCTTTCGCCGCCGACGCCGATGGCGAAGGCGATCCTGAACGTCTTGCCTTTCAGCGCTCCAAGACGTTTCGCAAACAGGGCACTGCGCGCACGGTTAAGGTCTCCACCCCGCTTATAGCGGGCGCCAGCCGTATCCAACGCAATTATGAGCGTTCAGACATGCGGCGCTACTATCTGCGCTGTCTGGGCTGCGCCGCTTTGGTCGACTGGGACTGGGAAGACATGCAGGGGGTCGAGGACGCCCCCGATAACCCGTGGGTTGCCTGCCCGTCCTGCGGAGAGATCCACCATCAGCCTCAGCGCCGCGCCATGATCGCTGACGGCATGTGGATACCCACAGCCGCCCTGCCGGCCCCTGATGGCCAGCCCGTCAAACCGCCTAAGGCAATCGAACCCGGTGATGTCGATCACTGGCGCAACCGCGATATGGGCGCTCTCAAACGCCGCCGGGGCTATTGGATCACCGGCTTCATCAATGTTTTCACCTCGTGGTCGGCCCTCGCTCGCGGTTGGCTCGACGCCAAGGGGGATCCCGACGCGGAGAAAGTGTTCCTCAACACCGATGTGGGCCACGCGTACGCGGTCAATACCAAAACGCCCGAATGGGAGAGCCTTGCCGCGCGTAAAAGTGCCGAATTCCGCCGGGGCGAGGGCCATGCTGGCGCACTGGTTTTCATCCTCAGCGTGGATGTTCAGCGTGACGGGCTCTACTGGCGTATCAATGGTTATGCGCGCGGCGTACAGCAATTCAGTCTGGATTGGGATTTCCTGCCGGGCGAGACGGCTATTGCCAACAAGGGGGCGTGGCTGGGCCTGCGCAAGATTGCTGATGGAGGTGCGCCGCTGGCGGGCGGCGGACGTTGGCCCTTCGACGGCATAGTCGTGGACACGAATTACAACACCGATGCGGCCAAGGATTTCGTGGCCCGCTACCCCAACGCAATCGGGATCAATGGCGCGGCGGGGTGGGGCAAGCCGGTGATCTACCGTGTCGAAGAGACAGCCCTCAAACAGTCCGGCAAGAAAAAGCGCTTTGGCGGCCAGAAGGTATGGCATGTCGGCACGTTCACGGTGAAGAACACGCTTATCGCCAGCTATCGGAACACGGTGGCTGGGCCGGACGAAACCGGTCTGCCCACAGGCTATCAACACTGGCCGTATGACGCCGACGACGATTTCTTCAAGCAACTTACGTCCGAATATGTGGACGAGAGCAAGAACCGCCACGGGCGCATCACAAAGGAATGGAAGGCGCGCGGCGCGAACCACTATTTCGACTGCGATGTCTACGCCTACGCCATGTTGGTGCATCTCCGCATGCGCGACGGCAGCCGCGGTCACTGGGAAGAGGCGGACTGGGCCGAACGCGAAGCGGCCCTGGCCGCTGCTGGCGTCGATCAAACCGACCTTTTTGCCTCCCGCCAAACGACAAGACCCAGCGAACGCCGTTCGCCGGAAAGCGTGGAAGATGCCTTGCGGAAAATGGCCAGGAACAATCGGGGAGACAGCTAGATGCGCACGCTTGCCGAGATCGATGCCGATATCGCTGCCTTTCAGGCCGCGCGCCGCAAGGCGCTTCTTGGCGAGGCGGTGTCTTCCATGAAGCATGGCGACCGGGAAATCCGATTTGAAGGCGGAATGGAAAAGCGGGTCCAGATGATCGACGCCGAACTCCTCAAGCTCCGGCACGAACGCAGCCAGCTGACCGGCGAGCGTTCGCCCATGGCCGCGTATCACCCGCGCGGGATGGGAGCACGCTGATGGCCGTCGCAACCGCGTCCCGCCCCCGCCACCGCGTGAAGGCAGGCAGCCGCCGCCTTGAGGCATCGGCGGGCACGCTGACCGAGAATGTCCGCTCGCGCACGGCCTTTCAGGCTGGCGACCCGCTCGACCAGGCCATGTCGGGCTGGTCGGGCAGCCGGGGCAGCGCTGACCGGGACTGGCTCAGCAGCCGCCTGACCGCTGTCGCCCGTTCGCGGGATGCGGCGCGCAACGATCCGCTCGCCGCAGGGCTGGCGCGCCGCAAGCGCGCGCATGTTGCGGGCTGGGGCTGGCTGTGTCAGCCGCGCCCGGACATGGCTGCGCTGGGCATTGATACGAGCACGAAGGCCGGCAAGGCCAGCCGCGACCGGCTGATCCGCTCGATGAAGCGCCAGTGGAAGTATTTCGCGGACGATCCGATTTTCCGCTGCGATGTCGAGCGCTCCCTCGATGCGGATCTTCTGCTGATGCTGGCGACGACCCACAAGGTCGTCGATGGCGAAGCGGTTGTCCTCATCTGCTGGAAAGAGCGCACCGACGGTTTCCGCTATTCCACCTGCTTCCAGATCATCGATCCCGACCGGCTGGCAAACCCGATGGGCCGCCCGGATAGCGACCGGCTGCGCGCCGGCGTCGAGCTGGATGAGGACGGCGCGCCGGTCGCCTATCACTTCCTGCGCTCGCACCCGGCCGATATCGGCTTCGGGCTGGGCAGCCTTCAGACCGACCGCGTTCCGGCGCGCGAAGACTGGGGCCGCCCCCGCGTGCTTCACCTCTTCGAGAAGCGCCGGGCGGGCCAGCATCGCGGCATCGGTGATCTCGTTGCCTCGCTGCGCCGCTTCCGGACGCTGGAAGCCTATACCGACGCGGAGCTCCGTTCGAAGGTCGTGAACGCGCTCGTGCTCGCGCAATACACGTCCAGCATGGGCGGCGAGATCCTCGCGGAGATTTTCGGCGGCGGAGAGGCTGAAAAGCTCATGGCGCTGCGAAGCAGCTTCTATGAGGAATCGGGTCTTTCGGTCGCTGGCAGCCGCGTCATCAATACCTTCCCGGGCGACAAGCTCGACCTGAACCGGCAGGCCCGCGAGTCCGGTGATTATGCCGACTTCGCCCATGCCATCGCAGCACAATGCGCTGGCCCCGCCGGATCGACCTACGAGATGATCACCGGGGATTTTACCCGCCATAATTACAGCTCGGGCCGGATGAGCCTCGGCGAGGCCTGGCGTGAAGTCCTGCTGGAGCGTGAAATCACTGCCAAGCAACTCATGACCCCGCTGCGCCTGTGCGTGCTGGAGGAGGCGTTCTACGCCGGTCACCTCGATCTGCCGGACAGTGTGCCTGATTTCTGGGAAGAGCTGGGTGCGTATTCGGCCTGCGAATGGATCGGCCCGCCGCGTGGCGCGATTGATCCGGTCAAGGAGCCGACTGGCCATGCCCTGCGCCTCGGAAATCTGTCGGCCAGCCCGCAGGAGATCGCCGCCGAAGACGGCCGCGATTTCGACGAGGTCCTCGAGGAAACCGCCGACGCGAAAGAGCGCTTGCAGGCCATGGGCCTCTCCATGGCTGACCTTGGCCACATGATCGGGGCGGCCTCGCAGGCGCAGGCGCTCAGCGGTGACGAAGACATAGCGAGCTAGCTGCCTCGGCGCCGCGCACCTGAAACGGAGATCATCATGTTCAAACGTTCCGGGGCGCGGCGCGCCTCGCTCCTGGCGTCTGCCGGGCCGATCCTGCTTGCCCTGGCAGAAGGCTATGATGACGCACTCGACCGGCTGAAACGTGCGCCGTCGCGGGCGCTCACCGACGAACCTTCGGGCCTTGCCGGTTGGCTGGGCCGCAGCGCTGTTGCCATGGCCGGGCTGACGCAAGCCGCGCCTTCGCGTCCCGACGCGCTGGCCGAAGCGGACTGGTCGGGCGGCTATTTCCGCACAGGCGACCTTGCCGTGATCATGGTCGAGGGCGTGCTGACGCCAAAGGGATATTACGACTGGTGGGATGAGTGCTGGACGCCGGGCTATGCCGATATCGGTTCGGCGGTGCTTGAGGCACAGCGCGATCCCGCCATCAGTGCCGTCCTCCTGCATATCGACAGCCCGGGCGGGCTGGTCAGCGGTCTGGACGAGCTGGGTCAACTCCTGCGCGAGAACAGCGCACGCGCCGGTGCCAAGCCGCTCGTGGCCTTCTGCGCGACGGCCTACAGCGCGGCCTACTGGATCGCCGCTTGCTGTGATGCGGTCTACGCGCCGCGCGGGGCTGGCATCGGGTCGATCGGCGTGCGCATGGGCTGGTTCGATCTTTCGGCCATGCTCGAAAAAGAAGGCGTCCGCCGCGAGGAATTCACCTCGGGCAAGTTCAAGGATAGCGGCTCGGCCTACCGCCCTGTGCGCGATGATGAGCGCGCCCGCTTCGAAGCGGAAATATCCACGTATGCGGGCTTCTTCTTTGACGCCGTATCGGCGGGCCGGGACATGTCTGCCGACGCCCTGCGCGCTCTCGAGGCCGCGACCTTCACCGCCGGCGCGTCCGGCGATCTTGATCCACAGGCAATCGGTCTGATCGACGCCGTGCTTTCCGGGCACGAGGCGATCGAGGCCGCGCGCCTTCTGGCCGGGGCGGGCACTGGCCGCACCGCACCGGCTGAAAATCCTGCGGCCGCAGACAAGGAGAGCTCCATGGGAGTGGAAGCCGAAATCGCGGCCCTGCGCACCAAGGCGGCAAAGGGCGACGCTGAAGCAAAGCGCCGCCTTGCCGCCATGGGCGTGCCGGTGACTGCACCGAAGGCGGGCCGCACGTCCGCTGAAGGCGAGGACCGCACGTCCGAGGACGAGGAAAAGGACGCGGAAGACGAAGACGATCCGGAGGCCTCCGAGGAGGAAGAGGAAGCCGTCAACGACGAGGACACGGACGCCTCTGACGATGAGGAAGAGGCCGAGGACGAGGACGAGCCGAAATCGCAGGCGAATGCGGGCCGCAAGATTGCCCGTATCGCAGCGCGTCAGGGCAAGCCTGGCATCGGTGCCCAGCTCGCTGTTGACGTGGCCGCCGGCGAGACCAGCTACAAGGCCGCCCTGCGCACGCTGAAGAGCGCCGCCCGGGAGGGCTCGCCGCTGGCCACTGCCATGGCCGGTGGCCGGGACGGGCTGAAGCCCGCCCGGTCAGCCGATGGCAATCCGGCAGCCAGCCGCACCAAAAGCCTGATGGCCGCGGTTGATCGTCAGGTGAAGCGCAAGCCCGCCTGACGCCCCCGCCAACCCTTCACAGGGTCCGCACACTCCAGAAAACTGAAAGGAACCAGCCATGTCTGGACTGCTCACCGGCCGGGATATCACCGAGCCGCGCGTTGAATCCGATATCATCAAATCGGAGCATGACCCGTTTTACTGCCGGGAGAATTTCACCCTCCTCGCCGGAAGTGGCGGGGTCCGCACGATCGCTATCGGCACCATCCTCGGACTTGCCGGAATGTTGTCTATCGCCAGTGCCGCCAATGGCGGCAATACGGGTAATGGCACGGTGTCTGCCGCGGCGGCACTGAAAGCGGGCGCCCAGGTCGGTGCCTATGCGGTCGAGTTTCTGACCGCCACCACGTTCGCGGTCTTCGACCCCTCGGGCAACCGCCTCGCCGATGGCGCTACCGGTGCAGCTTACGATAACGGTCAGATCGGGTTCACCATCACGGCCGGTGGCACGGCGTTCGAAGCGGGAGACGGCTTCACCATCACGGTGTCGAAAGCAGCGGGCAAGGCCGTTGCCGCGACGCTGGATGGTGTGGACGGCTCGCAAATTGCGGCAGGCGTGGCCGTGCGGTCTGCAAGTGCTGCGGACGGGGCCGATGGCCGGGTGTCGGCGATCGTGCGCGGTCCTGCCGTCCTCGCCCGCAATCACCTCGTCTATCCGGCCGGGGCGACGGATGCCCAGAAGGCCCGCCTCGAAGCAGACCTCGAGGCGCGCGGCATCATCTTCACGACCGCCGCGTAAGGCGCTCGCGCCGTTTCTCCACACAACCCGGCCACAGCGCCGGCGCCTTCGGGCGTTTTAGAGAAGGATCCGAACTCATGTTCGAACACTTTTACGACTCCACGGCGCTGACGACCGTGGTCAACCGCGTGCCCAATGTCTACGGACTGGTCGGCGCACTCGGTATCTTTGACGACGAACCGATTGGCTCGACGAAAGTCGAAGTCCGCGAGGATGAAAACGGCGTCATCGTGCTGGAATCCAGCGAACGCGGCGGGAAAGGCCAGAAGGCTGACCGTCCGCGTGGCCGGACCAAGACTTTCGACACGGCGCATTTCGAGTTCGAGGACGCCATCACCCCGCGCGATGTGCAGGACCGGCTCATGGTCGTCGGTCAGGATAAAGTTCCGGAAAGCATCGAGTATGCGACAGCGAAAGTGCTGCGCAAGCTCGCCAAGAGCCACTACCAGACCCTCGAATGGCTCCGCGTCGGCGCTCTGAAGGGCAAGCTGCTCGATGGCGACGGTTCGACCGTGCTGCTTGATCTGCACGACTTCTTCGGCAAAGAGCGCAAGGACGTCTATTTCGATCTCACGAATGCCAATGCCGACCTGATCGCCAAGCTGGAAGAGGTGTCTGACCATATTGGCCAGAACCTCAATGGCGAGGTGATGACCGGCGTGGGTGGCCTCTGCGATACCGATTTCTTCAATCGGATCAGCCAGCATCCCAAGCTGGAGAAATACTATCTCCAGCATCAGGCCGCGCTCCAGCTCTTGAACCCGGAACGCAATTATCAGGGCAATAACTGGGGCCGGATCTGGGACATCAACGGCATCGTCAAGCTCATCGAGTACAAGGGCAAGGCACCGCTGAAAGGTGGTTCGCAATCCTTCATCGGTACGGGCGAGGTGCATTTCTTCCCTGTGGGCACTGAAGACACCTTCAAGACCGCGTTTGCGCCCGCGGACACGCTTGACCAGGTCAACGCTGCGCCGGGCCTCGAAAGCGATGAGGATTTCGGGGACTTCTTCCAGCTCTTCGCCTCGGCGGAAGTCCGGCCTCACGGCAAGGGCGTGGACATCTACACCGAGTCCAATCCGACCCCTTACGTGAAGCGGCCTGAGCTGCTCGTGTTCGGCAGCAAGCTGGCGACTGCGCCGGAATAGGCCGGTCGAACTATCCGGCAATCAGAACCGGCCAGCGAACGCCGTTCGCTGGCCGGGTTTCACGATGCGCAGTGCGCTGCGCCTCGCGATGCCCGGCCAAAGTGCCCAGCCATGTTGCGCGGCTGAGAGGATTAAAGAGCGCAACGCCACCCATGGAGAGCGTCATGTGACCGCCCAGACGGCCCGGCTCCGTGCCCGGCCGCGTGGTCCTGCTGGAGGTGAACATGCAATCCTTCGATCAGCTCTTCAGCCAGTCACTCGAACAGATCTACGCCGCCCTCGGAACGGACAAGGGCGTCGCCTACCGTCCCGCCTCAACGCCGCTGAACGCCCCCGCGGCCCTCTCCGTCACCCTGATCGTCAGCAAGTCGGCAGAGGCCGTCATGGCGGGTGAATACCAGGGCGGCAGCCGCGCCCAGACCGTCACCGTGCGGGTGATGGAAAAGCCTTTCCGCGCCGAGTCCCTGCGCCTTCGCGCGAACGACCGCTTCACGCTGATCGCGGACGGCAGCTTTCCGGCTGGCTCGGTCCTGACCGTGCTCGATGCGCCGGTGCTTGACGATCACGAATACCATTTCGGTGTCAGCGTGAGCGCAACTTAGTGCTGCTCCGCACGTCCGTGCGTCGCGCCTCGCATGAGCTCGGGCGGCCTTTGGCCTAGCAGGCTGCAAAGCAGCCTGAGAGCGCGGCCGCGCGCCGGGCACTGCCTGTCCCCGCGCAGGCGGGGATTGCCCGCACCGACCGAACGGATGTGAGGGAGGACAGGAACAATGTCCCTTGGCCTCGATCTCGCCATCATGGGTGATCTGACGGCGGACATCGAAGCCACGCTCGCCGATATGGAAACCGCCGCCATGGCGGCGGCAGATGAAATCGCGGACTGGGGCAAACAGCAGCTGCGGCAGGATATCATCGGCGCCGGGCTGGGTCAGAACGTGGCGCGGTCCTGGCGCAGCGTTGTCTGGCCGGACAAGCGCAATGCAAGCACTCTCGGGCCGACCATAGGCTGGTATTCCAAGGCGCCACAGATCATCGAGGCGTTCGCCTATGGCGCGGAAATCGTCCCGGCCAATGGCTCACGCTTTCTTGCCATCCCGACCGAACATGCCCCGCCGCCCCCGAACATGCGCTCGCGTTTCGGGCGCTTCGCGGTCAGCCGGGCAAAGCGGGTGGAGGCGGCTGAACGGAAATACGGGCGTCTGCGCTATGTCTTTCCGCGCGGCAAGCGCTTCGGCCTGCTGGTCGCTGACGGCCTCATGGCCACACGGGGCAAGCGAGGTCCGGGCTTCCGGCGCGCATCGGATGCTGCCCGCCGCGGCGGCCGGGTCATCAATGGCGTCGTGATGTTCGTTCTCGTGCCCCGCGCCATCATCCAGCGTCGGCTCAATGTCGGGCGGATAGAGGACATGATCGAGCGTGAAGGCGTGGCGCGCTTCGCCGCCGCCTTCGACCGGATCACGCAAGCCCACTTCCCCGAGTATGCGGAGGCCGCATGACCGACATCGACACGGTGGAGGCGGCGCTGAAAGCCTTCCTCGAAACGGCGCTCGCAGACGTCTCCATGGCCCCGGCTGGAATCCTGCTCAACGATCCGTCGATCGATGATCTGCAGGAACCGGACGAAGGGCAGGGCTGGCTCCCGCGCATCGCCCTGACGCGGCGCGAGACGCCGCCTTCGGAGGCCATGACCGGGCCAGTGATGGCCTATGAGATCGACCAGCCCTTCATCCTGTCGGTCGAAGTCGCACACGCGGGTCCGGACGCCGCAAGCCGCACCGCCGCCTTTACGCTGGCCAAGACCCTGATGGCCGCGATGAGCGCGGCCTTAGAGGCAGACCCGCGCATTGGCGGCGCTGCCGACTGGGTCCGCCTGACGGGCCTCGAAACCCACACCGAGCGCGTCAATAACGCGCCCAATCACACCATCCAGAACGCCGCCATCTCGGCGCTCTTCATCGCCTCGACGCCTGTCGGGGTTTAAGCAAGGAGAAACTCCAATGGCTCGTAAACCCGCAGCAAAGAAAGAGGATGGACTTCCTCTCGAGGACGCCGCCAAAGCGCCGGCAACCGCAGACGAAAACCAGACGCCCGCCACCTCGGCTGACGAAGCCGCGAAGGACGCCCCGGATGCGCAGCATCCGCAAGGCGAAGAGCCGCCCGCAGCGGAGGGTGAGCCTGCGAACCCGGAAGCGAGGAACGAAGCCCCGGATGGGGCTGAGGATCAGGAAGCAATCGCCTCTGGCCCGGCGGTCGCCTTCCTGCTGAAGGCCTGTACGCTTGGCCAGCCGGGCGAAGTGGTGCGTGTCAGCCATGCCAAGCTGGCCGCGCTGGATCTCGCCGAGGGCAAGGACTGGCGCGCCGCTACCCCGGCCGAGATTGCCATCGGCGCCTAGTGGCGCGGGGCCGACTTGTGCGCAGCCCCGGCTTACGCCGGGTCTCGCCGCGCGGGCCATCCGGCCCGCAGCGTTCCGCCCATTAGGGCGTGCGGCCCTTGGCCTTGCGGTGGCTTCGCCACCGGATCATCGCCCTCCAGCCCACTTTAGTGGGCTGCAAGCCCGACCGGGCGCCCGCGACTTTTCGCGGAACATCGCAGCCCGGATGGGCTGCGTAACCAAAGAGGACTTTCACCATGACCGCTCCTGCGCTCGGCCGTCAGGCCGTCTTGCACATGCTTGCCCAGGCCGCCGCAGGGACGGCAGCGACGGGCAATTACCAGCCTGCCTGGTATAATCCGCCCCTCTCACCGGGCTACGCCAAGCCGTTCCAGGCCGATAACCGGATCGGGCCGGGCGCACACAATCCGCTTGACCCGATCGCCCCGGCCCCGGGCCTTGTCAGCCTCAGCCCGCGCATCAATGTCCCGCTCTGCCTGAACCATATCGGTCTCTGGCTGCCGCACCTGTTCAAGGCGGCAGCACCCGCCGAGGACGATGGCGTCTACACCCACGTCTTCACGAGTGACGCTCTCGAGCACGAGGGCGTCTCGCTGGCCTGGCAGGATGTGGATGGCTGGCGCCTGATGAACACGCTGACCCTGTCCTCGATCTCGATTCCGATGGGGCAGGAGCAGGGCTATCGCGCCGTCGATTTCTCCGGCATGGCGGCGGATATCGCCAAGCCTGTCTCGTCGCCTGTCGGCACGGCCCTGACGCCGCTGGCCCTCGCGCTGATGCCGGCATCCTTGTGCGGCATCCGCCGCAACGGTGTGGCGGTCGGCCAGATCCAGTCCGGCACGTTCCGCTACAGCCGCACACTGGTCGAGGACCGTCCTGCCCGCCTCGCGGTCGGCACGGCGGAGCGCTTCATCCCCGATGCCAATCCGGAAATCACAGTCGATGCCACGGTGCGCGTGACAAGCGGGGCGTTCTACGACGATATCAACTCGCCCCAGCCCTACGAGTTCGAGTGGCGGATCAATGACGACCTGACGCTGATTGCGGCCTGCCCGGCCCTGCGCGTGGCTCCGTTCGAACGCGATATCGACGGCGTCGGCACCCGGGTGCAGACGATCTCGATGCGCGGCGAACAGACCAGCTCTGCCCCGGCTGTCACGCTCACCCTGAAGAACGGCATCGCTGCCTATCCGGTGGAAGCATGATCACGATAGGCGTCACTCCGAAAGCTGCCTATTGGGCTGACCTCGCCAATCCGTCGCGCCGCCTCGAGCAGGAGGCTGCACCGGATGACGGGCAGTGGATCCGGGTCCGCGCTCTGACCCGGCAGGTCGAGACCGCTGTCAGCGTGGCCGCCTTCCGGGCCGTGCCCGTCCGCGACCAGGACGAGGCGGAAGAGGTCTTCCAGACGCGCGCGATCGCCGCGTTTCAGGAACTTGGCTTCGGCGATCTTCTCGGCAAGCTGGGGGTCGAGGCCACGGCCTCGGCGGTCGTGGATGCGCTCCAGTTGCGGGCGCTGGGCCGTGCCCTGCTTCTGGACTGGGCGGGCATCACGGATGAAGAGGGCGAGGCACTGCCGTTCGAGCCGACCCTGATTGCGCCTGCCATGGACAATCCGGCGTTCGCCGCCGCCTTCAACGCGGCTATCCGCGCGCCCTTTGCGCGGCTGGGCCGGGAAAAAAACGGCTCCGCGCCCTTGGCGAATATCTCGGCGCCGGGGGTGGAGAGCGATGCAGGGGATGCCGCTTCGCAGGAGATGCCTGCAGCAAGGGCGGACGCGTCTTCGATCCAGTAGCCGAGGTGCGCGTCTACGCGCTCTGCCCGCAGGTCGAGCACGCCCCGCGCACGCTCGAGGGCCGCGCCGTGCTCGACATGGTGCTGGGCGGCGGCTGCATCCGCACCGGCTTTGCCGGCATGGAAGGCGTCGACCTGCCCGCCCTTGCTGATCGCCTGCCGGATATGGATCGCGATGTCCGGACCGAACTGGCCCTCGCGCTCGAGGCCGGTCTGATGGCGGGGATGTCGAAGAAGAAATCGCAGGCTTTGTCCTCCACCTAGTTACGCCCTCAGCGCCGCAATCATCTCAGAATGTCCCGGCGAACGACGTTCGCCGCAAGCGCAACCGCGCGCCCGCACTCATGCGCGGAACCGGCGGCCTTCAGGCCGAGGAGGTGTAAATGTCTCGTGGACAGGTTGCCATCCGGCTCTCCCTTCGTGATCAGGAAGCCTTCCGCCGCCAGATGGAGGCGATCGGCCCGGATGCGGAGAAAACCTTCGACCGGATGATGCGGGCTGCACGGCCTGTTGATCAGCGCCTGAAAATCATCGACCAGGCGGCGAACGATCTGAAATCCAGCGTTCAGGATCTCGGGCGTCAGGCCGGACCCGCAGGCGCCTTCCTGACCACGCTGGGCGGACCGCTTGCCTTGGCGGCAGCTGCAGCGCTCGGCGCGGTTGCCCTCGCCGTGCGCGAAGTGCTCGTGCTGATGGAGCGCTCGCGCGAGGCCGCGGCCTATGCCTCGGGCCTTGAGGACACGGCTCGCGCTGCCGGTGTTGCCATGAGCGCCGTTCAGGACATGGCAACCACGGTCCAGCTTGCGGGCGGCAGCTTTGAAGCGGGCACGCAGGCGCTCGAACAATGGGCGATCCGGCTGGGCCGCGTCCGGGCGCTGGGGCAGGGCGAAACCTTCGACGCGCTGCAGGTCATGGGGCTGGGTGCGGACAGCTTTGCCGGCATGAATGCGGCCGAGGCGCTAGACCTCGTCATCGAGCGGCTGCTCGAGATCGATGATATCAGCACGCGCCTGGCACTGGCCGACCGGCTGGGCCTTGCCAGCATGAGCGAGCTTCTGCGTCGCAATGCCGATGATGTGCGCAATTTGCGGGTCGAGGCCGAGAGCATCAATACGGCGTTGAGCGAGGCGACCCTGCGCCGCTTGGCGGAAGCCGCTGATGAGATGGATCGCCTCCGGACGCGCCAGGAGCGCGCCGAAGCGGTTCAGGGCGCGGCGGCAGTAGAACTGGAATTGCGGCGGCAACGCGCGCTGACGGCACTGGAAGAGCGCAAAGCGGCGCTGTTTGCCCGGCGCCTGCCGCTCGAAGAGCGAACGGCTGAGATGCTAGACGCCCAGCGGATTTCGCTGGAAGCCCAGATCGAAAATCTGCGGCTGATGGGACCTGAAATGCGCGGCATGGCTGATGCCGCCGCTGCGGAACTGGACCAGATCATTCAGCGCCGCGCCGATCTCGCCGATGAAATGGAACGGGCGGCGGCGGCGGCAGAACGTGAAGCGCGTGCCATGGCGACGGTGCCCGAAACCGGATTTCGTGGACCGTTTTCTGATCCAGATGAAGCTTACCGCCCGCCCCCCGGTCCGCCCGAACTGGACCTGACCCGCCGCCGCCAGCTGGAAGCGCTGGTCGAATCCTCGCTGCGCAGCCTGATGACGCCGCTCCAGCAGGTGGCCGAGCTGGAAGCGGAGCTCAATCTTGCCCGCGAGAACGGCATCGAGATCACCGAAGCCCAGATCGCCCGCATCGTGCAATTGCGCCGCG
>NZ_JBQLZR010000280.1:0-1077 GCF_052168375.1 Glycocaulis sp. | reverse complement strand
CCATCTGGTAGAAGCCCTCAGGCAGGCTGTCACGCTGTGCCTCGGCAAGCTCGGCTTCGCTTTTCAGCTCTTCCGGCCCCGGCACGTCCGGCATGGTATCGGCATGGGACAGCCCTTCCTCGGCGCGCTGGAAGGAGGCCGCCATGTTCAGGATGGGCTGGCCCTTCTGCATGGCGATGATGCGCCGCGTGGAAAAACTGCCGCCGTCGAAATCGCGCTCAACACGATAGATGATCGGGAAGTTCTCATCGCCTGGACGCATGAAATAGGCGTGCAGAGAGTGAATGGTGCGATCCTCGCCCACGGAGCCTGAAGCTGCCATCAACGCCTGACCGACAACCTGACCACCAAACACCCGGCCCTTGCCACCGGGATTGCGCGGGCCGCGATAGAGGTCGGTGTCGATCTCCTCGACCGTGAGGAGGCGCGCGAGGCCATCAGCCAGCCCCTGCACGTCCTGGCTATCGACGGGTGCAGGCTCTGTCTCTCTCGCGGGATCATATTTCATGGGGCGATATCCGGTTCATGCTGCGGCGCAATACGCCTGTCCGGCACGGTTTTACGCGCTCGCGAGAGGCCAAGTCCAGCACGCAAGGCGCGACCGCCTCCAGCGCCAGTCCTAATCGGAGCGTGACGGCCTTTCGGGTGCATCATCGCGCCCGTCCCAGCTTTCTTCCTCGGCCGGTTCCATCGGCACCCCGGTAAAGCCTTTCAGAGAGTCCGACAGGGCCTCGGCGTCGCGCCGGATCTCGACGCGTGAGGTCGCATAGGCATAGATGAGGCGGGCTACCGAATGCAGCGCATGCATATGAATGCGCTCATAGCCATGGCTGGCATCGATGCCGAAGGTGACAAGCGCGGTGCGCACATCTGCCCCGGATTCGATAGCGGCGGCGGAATCGGAGCGGTAGTAGCGGAAAATATCGCGCTGGTGTTCGATCTCGTTCTCGCGCGCGAGACGGAGCAATTTCTGTGTCAGGTGATAGTCGAACGGCCCGGTCTGGTCGGCCATGGCAATGGTGACGCCAAATTCGCGGCTGTTCTGGCCAGGTGCGGTCGTGCCGTTATCAATCGTCA
>NZ_JBQLZR010000279.1:0-1211 GCF_052168375.1 Glycocaulis sp. | reverse complement strand
GATCGCCCGCCTTCTCGAGGAAGACGGTGCGCAGGTCATCGCGCTGGGCGGCGGGGCATTTGTCAATGACGAGACGCGCGCGCTGGTAGCCGGAAGGGCGCTGTCGGTTTGGCTGAAAGCCGATATCGACACGCTGATGGAGCGGGTCTCGCGCCGCGATACCCGTCCGCTATTGCAGACGGAAAATCCGCGCGGTGTCATGGAAAGACTGCTGGCCGAACGTGAGCGCTTCTATGCGCAGGCCGATCTGCATATCGTGTCGCCCGGCGCGGCCCATGATGCCGGTGTCGTGCAGATCATCGAGGCGCTGGCGGACCGCGTGGAGGCGCAAGTCGGGTGAGCGAACTTTTCCAGATTCCGGTGGATGCCGCCTCACGGCGCTACGAGGTGCGGGTGGGCCCGGGCGCGCTTGCCGCCTCGGTTGCCGATATTGCGCATCTTTGCCCGGCCGGGCGGGCGATCATCGCCGCTGACCGCGCCGCCTGGGCGGTGCATGCGCCGTTCGTGCTGGGTGCCCTTCGCGATGGCGGGCTTCAGCCGGATGTCATTGAGCTCGAAGGCGGCGAGGGGGTCAAAAGCTGGGACGCCTTGCGTGACCTGACCGACGCGCTGCTCCAGCGCCGAATCGGCCGCCATGAGAGCCTGATCGCGTTCGGCGGCGGCACGGTCGGCGATCTTGCGGGCTTTGCCGCCTCCATACTGAAACGCGGGTGCGGCTTCATCCAGATGCCCACAACCCTGCTCGCGCAGGTCGATTCATCCGTGGGCGGAAAGACTGGCATCAACACCGCGCACGGCAAGAATTTGATCGGCAGCTTCTATCAGCCGGACCTTGTCGTTGCTGACAGCGTGTTTCTGGAAAGCCTGCCCCGGCGTGAGCTTGCCGCCGGCTATGCCGAAATCGTCAAGGCAGGCCTGATCGCCGACCGGGCCCTGTTTGAACGGCTGGAAGCCGGACAGGGCGATCCGCTGGTCCCGGAACGGCTCTCTGCCCTGATCGCAGATGCGGTGCGCTTCAAGGCGCATATCGTGGCGCAGGATGAGCGCGAATCCGGTGTGCGCGCCCTGCTCAATCTGGGTCACACCTTTGCCCACGCGTTTGAAGCCGAAGCGCAAAAGGGCGCGCTCATCCATGGTGAGGCGGTCGCTGCCGGGCTGGTGCTGGCGCTGAAATATTCTGCCTTTGAGGGCCTGTGCAGCCCTGACGATGC
>NZ_JBQLZR010000278.1:0-4587 GCF_052168375.1 Glycocaulis sp. | reverse complement strand
TGAGGCCGGTATGCTCGGGCAGCAGCGCGCGGGGGAACCGCTCCGAAACGGCGAAGAAATAGCGGTCGCACCAGTCAAAATATTCCGGCCATTTGCCATCGGCGCGAAAATCCGCCGCGCCGGACTTCACCTCGACAATGACCAGCTCGCCTTTCGGGCCGAGCGCCATCAGGTCCGCCCGGCGCCCGCAAGGCAGGGAAAACTCCGGGATCGCCGCCAGGCCAAAGCTTGCCAGCACGCGGGCTGCGCCGCGCATCAGGGCCTGCGCATCATCGATCGCAGGATTGGTCAGAGAGGCAAAGGGCAGAGGTTCGGCAGACATGGGCACAATCCTGTTCGAACTTTGTTCCGTTTGCAAGCCCGCCCCGGCAGCCCCCTAGGCGGGTCGCCTGCGCCGGGCTAGAAGGTCGCCATGACATCACCCTTCACCGATCAGCTCGCGCCGTCCGAAGCCGACTTTCTTGCCATGGCCGAGGCGGCCTTCGCTGCGCTGCCGGCAGCGTTCCTGAAGCTGTGCGGCAATGTGGTGATCCAGATTGCAGACTTTGCCGACGAGGACACGCTCGCGGCGCTGGAAATGGAAAATCCGTATGAGCTGACCGGGCTCTATCACGGGGTCGACCTGACCGAGAAATCGGTCCTCGACCCCGGCTTGCCCGACCATGTCTTCCTCTACCGCCTGCCCATCCTTCTGGAGTGGTGCGAACGCGGAGATGTCATGCTGGGCGACCTCATCACCCATGTGCTGGTCCACGAGATCGGTCACCATTTCGGCCTGTCCGACGATGACATGCACGCCATTGAGGACAGCGTGGAGTGAGCGTCGCGAAGGACGAGGGCGGCTGCTAGATACGTCCTGCCCATTCGGGCACGATTTTCGTCGCAGGCCCGTAATGGTGTTCGTCAAAGAGCGCGCTGACCTCGCCCGGCTCCAGTGACAATTCCACCGTCCAGGCACCGGCCGCTTTGGCTTCGCTGACAAATCCCGCCGCCGGGTAGACCGTACCGGACGTGCCGATCGCCACGAAGAGATCACACGCGCCAAGCGCCTCATAGATTGTATCGAGACCCAGCGGCATTTCGCCAAACCAAACCACGTGCGGACGCAGGCCGCCCGCCCGGGCGCAGGAGGGGCATGCGGTTTCAACGCCAAGGGCGTGCGTGTGCTCGAACAGATGACCGCAGGAATTGCAGCGGCTTTTCAGCAATTCGCCATGCATGTGCAGCACTTCGCGCGAGCCGCCACGTTCGTGCAGATCATCGATATTCTGGGTGACGAGCAGGAAGGAGCCGCGATCCTCCGCCTGCCAAAGCAGCTCTAGCGCTGCGAGCGCGCGGTGTGCGTCATTGGGCTGTGCACCAGCCATGTTGGCGCGACGGGCATTGTAGAAATCGTGGACGCTGTGCGGATCGCTGCGGAAGGCTTCCGGCGTTGCCAGCTTCTGCCAGTCGAACTTTTCCCAGATGCCACCCTTGTCGCGAAAGGTTCCCAGACCGGATTCGGCACTGATGCCCGCTCCGGTCAGGATGACGATATTGCGAAAGGGCCGCCCGCTCATCCGCTCTTTCGGCTGAGGGTATAGACTGAGAGGCGGCCCTCTTCCGGGTCAGTGACCTCCCCGGCTGCGATAAAACCGCTCTTTTCCAGCACGCGCTGTGAAGCCATGCCGCTGATCTTCGTCCGGGCACGGATCAGCTTCAGCTCGCTCTGGCTGAAAGCCCAGGCGGCGAGGCCCTGCACCGCTTCGGTGGCAAGGCCCTGCTCGCGAAAGCTCGGCAGCATGGAATAGCCGATCTCGGCAATGCCGTTTTCGTCCGGAGGCCCGTAAAACCCGCCATTGCCGACAAGCCGTCCCGGCGCATCATCAGCCCAGCGCATGATGAAAACCCAGGAATGCCAGCCGGCCTCTTCCGGATGCTCCGCCAGCCGGTCGCGTGTCTGGGCCATGCTCTCGGTATTGTTCAGCTCCGGCGGCCATGCTGCCTCGGACTGGACATTCAGCGCCCGGAAAAACCCCTTGCGGTCGTCCAGCTGTAAGGCGGACAGCCGCGCGTCCAGCGCGACGAGGCGCAGGCGCGGGGTGGCCCTCATCGGGCCTGCAGAAACGGTCTCGTGCGCTGCCATGATTGTGCCCGGCGGTGTTGGCGTGTGTCCAAGGCTACATCTGCATGGTCCAGCCTTCCACCCCCATTGCGGCCTGACGGATCGCTTCCGACAGTGTGGGGTGGGCGTGGCTGGTGCGGGCGATATCTTCAGAAGCCGCGCGGAACTCCATGGCAAGGGCTATCTCGCCGATCATCTCGCCCGCATGGGGCCCCATGATGTGACCGCCCAGGATCTCGTCGGTTTCCGCATCGGCGAGGATTTTCACAAACCCGTCCGTATCGTGATTGGTGCGCGCGCGGCTGTTGGCCATGAAGGGGAATTTGCCTGCCTTGTAGGCGCGGCCCATCTCCTTCAACTGTTCCTCGGTATAGCCGACACTGGCGATTTCCGGGCGCGTATAGACGACGCTGGGCGTTGCCAGATAGTTCACATGGCCAGCCTTGCCGGCGATCAGTTCCGCGCAAGCCGTGCCGTCATCCTCGGCCTTGTGGGCCAGCATGGGGCCGTGCGTGGTGTCGCCGATGACCCAGACACCTTCCGCCGAGGTCTTGAAATGGTCATTGGCGATGAAGCCGCGCTTGTCGGCCTCGATCCCGACTGTTTCGAGCCCCAGACCGTCCGTATAGGGACGCCGGCCGATGCAGACGAGGACGACATCGGCGTCCAGCACCTCTTCCTCCCCGCCAGCGGCGGCTTCCGTCTTCACTTTCAGCGCCTCGCCAGCCTTCTCGACGCCGGTCACCTTGCGGCCAAGCTTGAAGACCATGCCCTGTTTCTCGAACAGGCGCTTGGCCTGCTTGGAAATCTCGCCATCCATCGTCGGCAGGACCCGGTCGAGATATTCGACCACCGTCACTTCCGAGCCAAGGCGGCGCCAGACAGAGCCCAGTTCCAGACCAATCACCCCGGCCCCGATCAGCACCAGCTTGCCGGGCACCTTTTCAAGGGCCAGCGCACCGGTCGAGGACACGATCTGCTTCTCGTCGATCTCGACACCCGGCAGCGGTGTCACTTCCGAACCGGTCGCAATGACGATGTTCTTCGTCTCGAGCGTCTTTTCTGAGCCATCCTCAAGCGCGACGACAACCTTGCCCTTGCCGTCGATCCTTCCCTTGCCGTGGAAATGCTCGACCTTGTTCTTCTTCATCAGGCCGGCAACACCTTTGGTAAGCCCCTCAACGGCGTCCGCCTTCTGGCCCATCATCGCTTCGAGATTGAGCGTCACCTTGCCGGTACCGATCCCCATCGAGGCAAATTCGGTCTGGGCCATCTCGTAAAGCTCGGAGGCGTGCAACAGGGCCTTTGACGGAATGCAGCCGACATTCAGGCAGGTCCCGCCGAGCGTCTTGCGCATCTCGATAATGGCGGTCTTCAGGCCCTGCTGTCCGGCCCGGATGGCGCAGTTATAGCCGCCCGGCCCGCCGCCAATGATTACAACGTCATACGTGTCAGCCATGAGATATCCTCCGGCCCGGCAGGTGGAAGGGGGAGGGGTCCGGGCGCGTTTATCCGCAACCTAGCCAAGCAGCGCGGCGCGTCAATCGCATCTGCCCGCATGCCAGACTTGCACCTCTGCTGATGGCGAGGTCCAGCTTGAGGGCTTGATCCGGGCTCCAGTCTGGCTTTTGATCCGCAAACGGGGGCTCGCCAAGGGCAAAGGGACAATCAGGGCGTGACGACATTTCTGGTATCGCTGGTGTCCGGCTTGCTGGCTGCCATTCTCTTCGAGCTGCTGCATCATCCCGAAGATGCGCGGCGGGGCGGTGGCACGCGCCTTTCAGGGCGCCTGTTCGTGTCAGACCATAACCGTCCGCGCCATCGCGCAGCCCTTCTGACCATGGCAGGCATTCGCTGGAGCCTTGTCGCCATCGGTGCCGGGCTTGCCGGGCTTTATGGCCTCGCCCTGATGGTGCTGCTGGGGGCTAACGGCGCCGAACTGCCCGCCAGCGCCATGACCGGACTTGCCATCATCACGGCGCTCTTCATCGCCAACGCCACGCGCTCCCAGGCGCACATCGTGCGCGGACTCGCCGCCATCATTATCGGGCTGGGCCTTGCCGCCCTCATCATCGGCCTGACCGGAGATGCAATGGTGACAGCCCTTATGGTCACAGGGCTGTCGGTTGCGCTCATCTGGCGCGCGCTGGGGCTTGTTCCGCCCCTGCGCTGACCTCGCGCCTTGCCTAGATGTCCAGCAGAAGCCGCTCCGGTTTTTCCAGGCTCTCCTTCACGCGCACCAGGAAGCTGACCGCTTCCTTGCCGTCGACGATGCGGTGATCATAGGACAGCGCCAGATACATCATCGGGCGGATCACGACCTGGCCGTTCATGGCCACCGGACGGTCCTGGATCTTGTGCATGCCCAGAATGCCCGATTGCGGCGCATTGAGGATGGGTGAGCTCATCAGCGAGCCATAGACCCCGCCATTCGAAATAGTGAAGGTCGCGCCCTGCATGTCCTCAAGACCCAGCTGGCCGTC
>NZ_JBQLZR010000277.1:0-2957 GCF_052168375.1 Glycocaulis sp. | reverse complement strand
GGGCCGACTATGCGGCCCACACCTCGCCCCAGCGCTTTCTTGCGCTCTCGCGCTCCATGGACGCCGTCAATATTGATATCAGCCGTATCACCGCGCCGGTGCGCCTGTTTGCCATCGAGGAAGACCGTCTGGTGCCAATGGAGGATGTTGCGGCGCTTTCACGCGCCCTTCCCGGCGCAGAGCTTCACGTCCATTCCAGCCTCTATGGCCATGACGGGTTTCTCAAAGAGGTGGAGGCGGTGAACCGCTTCCTCGCAGTCCTGTGAGCCGTGAATCGAAAGGCGAAGGGCTCGCCACGCGCGCGGCGCGCGCCGGAATCAATGCCGATCCCGGTCATGGCGGCATTGTCGCGCCCATCAATGTATCGGCGACCTATGTGAGGGAGCGGGCCGATGCGCCCGGCCCGTTCGATTATGCGCGCACCCATAATCCCGGTCGCGCCGTGCTGGCTGAGGCAATCGCAGGGCTGGAGGGCGCGAACGCAGCGTGCCTGACCGCGTCTGGCATGGCGGCAATCGATCTTGTCCTGAACCTGCTGCCATCGGGTGCGCGCATCGTCGCGGCCCATGATTGCTATGGCGGTACGCAGCGCCTGTTCAATGCGCGCGCGGGCCAGCGCGGGTTTGTGCTGCAATACGCTGACGCAACGGATCTCGCGGGGCTGGAGCAGGCCCTGAAACCCGGCGCAGACCTGCTTTTCCTTGAGACGCCCTCAAACCCGCGCCTCCGCATCACCGACATTGAAGCCGCCAGCGCGCTCGGACATGGCGTTGGGGCGAAAGTCGCCGTCGATAACACTGTGCTGTCCCCTGCGATCCAGCGGCCGCTGGAACTGGGCGCAGACATTGTCATCAGCTCGCTGACCAAGATCATCAACGGCCATTCCGACATGGTGGGCGGGGTGGTGTGCACCGCCGGTGCGGGCCTCGCAGAAGACCTTGCCTGGTGGCTCAACGCCAGCGGTACCGGCCTTGCCGCGTTCGATGCGTTCCTCGCAACGCGCGGCCTTCGCACCTTGCCCTTGCGGGCGCGGGCGCAGTCGGAGGCGGCACTGGAACTCGCCACGCGCCTGAGCCGGCATGGCGGTGTTGCCCGTGTCGATTATCCGGGGCTGAAGGATCATCCAGGTCATGAGCTGGCCAGCCGCCAGCAGGGCGGGCTGTTCGGGCCGCTTCTGAGTCTCGAGGTGAAGGGCGATCCGGGGGGCTTCCTCGAAGGCTTGCAGCTTTTCACGCTCGCCCAGTCGCTTGGCGGGGCGGAGAGCCTGGTTTCGGTGCCCGCCCTGATGACCCATGCCGCCATGAGTGCAGACGCGCGCGCGCATGCCGGGATCAGCGATAATCTGATCCGCCTGTCAGTCGGTCTGGAGGATGTGGATGATCTCTGGCGCGATCTGGAGACGGCGCTGGCGCGTCTTTAGCAGCGTTTAGCGGCGCCAGGTCAGCGAGAAGGCCGCAAAGTCTTCAGACGTGTCCCAGGACTGGGTCGGCATGGACCAGCTCGTCTCGCGGCGCACATAGGCAAGCGACACATCAAGGCCCTGCAGGCGCATGGCAAGGCCGGCCTGCTGGTCACCTACCATCGCATAAGGCTGCAAGGTCAGGGTCTGGCGCAGGCTGCGGTCATCGCCGGGGCGGTAGACGAGGGCCTGCCGGTCGGCGCCGGCAAACAGCCACCACGCCCCGTTCAGATCGTGATCCTCGCCGATATACTGACCGACGCGTACCGTGGCGCCAAACTCTGTCGCCGAGCCGCCATCACCAAAGCTGAGACCGGCGCGCGGGCGCAGGCCGAGATCGAGCCCGTCGGCGCCACCGGGGCTGTCAAAGCGGCCCTCATAGCGCAGCGCAAAGGCGCGCCCCTGCGGGCGCTGGGCCGAATAGCGCCAAGCTGGCATTTCAAGACTGGTCGGCGTCAGGGCCGCCGTCACCCAGTCGGGCTGTTCGGCGTCGAAGATTGCGACACGCACCTCACCGCCAGAGGCCGTGCGGGCGATAACGGTTTCGGGTGCATAGAAGGCGCCAAAACCCTCGCGCAGCAGATTGGCATCGGACGCCGACAGGCCGGAGACAGCGATACCCCAAGCGGCAGCACGGGTGCTGGCATCGCGCACCGGTTCCGGTTCGCGGTCCATCGACAGGCGCAAGGAAGGAAGCGGGCCGGAGGAAAGCTCCTCCAGCAACGGTTCCATGATCAGGGCGCGGGTGTCTTGCGTCGGGGCGTCCTGCGCAGCCGCAATGACGGGCGCCAGACCGGAGAGCAGGCCGGCACATGCAACAAGGCCCGCAAGGCGCATCGCCTTCCGGTCCGTCCTGCCAGCGATGTAAGCCTGCGCGGTCACGATGGCGCTCCCCAGTGCCGGTTTCGTCACCCAATATACGCCTGTGCTTGTATCAGGTTCCGCACAGGCCAGGCCATAGATTTCGCCAGCGGCGCTTAATTGTGTGTGAACTCTGGTGCAACCATGCAACGCAAAGGGGGAGGCCGAAGCCTCCCCCTTTTTGGTCAGAAGATCAGATATTTACTGGCAGGCGAGGCATTCCTCGTACTCGGTCTTCTCGGCTGCCTTCATGGAGCTGGCCATGTCGTCCTTGCCTTCGGTACCGGCAAAGGCGGTGCGCTGCACCGATTTGGAACGGCAATAGTAGAGCGACTTGATGCCCCGCTCCCATGCCGTCCAGTGCAGCATGTGCAGGTCCCATTTATCGACATTGCCCGGCAGGAAGATGTTCAGCGATTGTGCCTGACAGATGAACGGCGTGCGGTCGGCGGCGTGTTCGATCACCCAGCGCTGGTCCAGCTCGAAGGCAGTCTTGAACACGTCCTTCTCGTCCTGCGTCAGCGCATCGAGATGCTGCACCGAGCCCTCATGTTCCAGGATCGAGCTCCAGGTGGCGGGCGTGTTGATGCCCTTCTCGTCGAGCAGCTTTTCCAGATAGGGGTTCTTCACCGTGAAC
>NZ_JBQLZR010000276.1:0-5980 GCF_052168375.1 Glycocaulis sp. | reverse complement strand
CCGATATCAGCAAGCCACCGGTTCTGAAGCACTTCACCCGCTCGGTCATCGAACTGGGCGAGCCGATGGATGTCGGGCTGACCCCTGAAGGCTTCCGGCGCATCGTTCCCATATTGGGCGGCAGTTTCGCCGGTCCGGACATCAAGGGACGCATCCTGCCCTTCGGCGGTGACTTCCAGACCATAAAGCCGGGCGGACAGATTGACCTTGATGCCCGCTACATCCTTCAGACGGATGACGACGAGCTGATCTATGTCAGCAATATCGGCACGCGCTATGTGCCCGCGGAAGCCTTCGGCGCACTGATCGCGCGTGAGCCCGTCGACATGTCGCTGGCCAAATCGACCGGCGCTGCAAAGCTGGAAACCGGAGCGGAACGCCTGCAATGGGTGAACCGGACACGCTTCTTTCCCCGTGGCCAGCGTGGCCCGGACGGGCTGATGCTCGATTTCTACTATTTCGCGAACTGATACAGAGCGCCCCTGCCGTGACCGGCCGGGTGTCTGGACATTTGCGTCAATCTGCTCACCAATCACCCGTCTCGGATAGGCGTCCGGCGCGAGGCAAGCACGGTGACCGACTGGTATCGCGAACTCCAGATGCGTCTGTCTGCCGCCGGCGCCCTGACGCCGGAAACACGCGAGCAGGTTTACACTGAATTGCGGGCTGGCGCGCCGGACAGCGAGGCCGGGCGGCTGGAAGTCGCAATCCGGCGCGTCGAGCAGCACGCGCTTCTCGATGCGCCGCGAGCGCCGGCTAAACCGGCCATCGACCCGAATGCGGTCTCAGACGATGTCTATGAACAGGTGGCGTTCACCGAGCGCGCATCAGGCCAGGAACGGCGCGGTGTGGCGGGCTGGCGAACCGGGCCGCAATCCTGGGTCACGCTTCAGGTCGCGGGCGGGCCGGAGTGTTCGGCAGCAGGCGCCAGTGTTGGTGGCGCACTTGAAACAGCGAGGCGCCGCCTGCGCCGCCAGGGCTACGATCTTGGCACCCTGCCAACCGGGCTCGCTGATATGATTGGCCGTGAGCCGCCACGGCAAACCTGGTGGAAGCGCCTGACAAGCCCCTGGTCATGAGCTGCGCCTGGAGCTCTAGCAAAGGCTCGCTCCGGCAGGTAGAGCCTTAGCGGGCCGCCGCCTGCTTGTCGGCCTGCAGGATCAGCTTGCGGTAATCATTGAGATTGCCGTCATAGCGTGAGGCCCGGCCATCCTTCACCAGCCAGAGCTGATCAGCAGTGCCTTCGGCGAGATACACATCGTGGGTGATGAGCACGACGGCACCCTCGTATTCGTTGAGCGCATAGATCAGCGCCTCGCGGCTGTCGATATCGAGGTGGGAAGTCGGCTCATCAAGGATCAGTATGTGCGGCTTTTCCATCGCCATCAGGCCGAGCAGAAGGCGCACCTTCTCCCCGCCTGAAAGTTTTTCGATGTTCGTGCCGATCTTCTCGTGCGCAAAGCCCATCGCCGCCGCAACGGCGCGCTGGCGTGCCTCGGTCGTGCCCTTGGGCAGGGCGTCACGCACATGGTCCAGAACCGTTTCGCCTGCGCGCAGTTCATCGAGCTGGTCTTGCGAGAAATAGCCGATACGCAACGCCCGCGGGGCGACCCTGTCGCCGCCCATCAAGGCCAGGCGCATCGCGATGGATTTGACGAGCGTGGTCTTGCCCTGACCATTGGCACCGATAATGGCGATGCGGTCATCCGGATCGAGGCGCAGGTCCACACCCTTGAGGATCACAGCATCCTCGCCATAGCCCAGCACCGCATCGCGCAATTGCAGCAGAGGCGGCGACAAGGCATCGCCTGAGCTGGGGAAGGAGAAGGGGACGGTCCGCTCGTCGAGGGGAACCGTGATCTCCTGCATTTTCTCCAGCATCTTTACGCGCGACTGGGCTTGGCTCGCCTTGGAGGCCTTGGCCTTGAACCGGTCGATGAAGGCTTGCAGATGGGCGCGGTCGGCCTCCTGCTTGGCCCGCTGGCTCTCCAGGAAGGCTGTTTTGGCTGCGCGCAGCTTCAGCCACGCATCATACCCGCCCGGCGAAATCGAAAGCTGCTTGTGTTCCAGCGCCAGCGTGTGGGTGACGCAGCGGTTCAGCATTTCCCGGTCGTGCGAGACGATGAGCACGGTGTGGGGGTATTTTTTCAGATAGGTTTCAAGCCACGCCGCGCCTTCCAGATCGAGATAGTTGGTCGGTTCGTCGAGCAGCAGAAGATCCGGCTCGGAGAACAGGACGCCGGCGATAGCGGCGCGCATTCGCCAGCCGCCCGAAAACTCTCGCGTCGGGCGGTAGAGATCGGCATCAGTGAAACCCAGACCCATCAGCACTTCTGCGGCGCGAGACTCTGCCGACCAGGCATCGATATCGGCAAGGCGCATATGGATCTCGCCAATCCGGTCAGGATCCTCAGCCGTTTCGGCTTCCTTCAGCAGCGCATGGCGCTCCTTATCGGTCGCCAGCACGACATCGAGGATCGTCTCGTCCGATGGCTCGACTTCCTGTGCCACCCAGCCCAGCCGCGCGCCCTTGTTCAGGCGGATCGAGGAATCCGGGGAGGGGCGCTCGATCTCTTCGCGGATAAGCCCGAGCAGGGTCGACTTGCCGGTGCCGTTGCGGCCCACCAGGCCGACTTTCCAGCCGCTGGATATCTGCGCCGACGCATTCTCGAACAGGGAGCGTGCGCCGATGCGGTAATCGAGGTTTGAGATCGTAAGCATGGGGGCGGTTTATACATGCGCGCGCACAGCGCAATGGGCGTGGGCGCATGGCAGCTACGCAATTGCAGCATGGGCGTTGTCTTGAGCCTTGAACGGGTACCACGGGCGTTCAAGCTGTTGGCATGGTGCCGCCATCGATCACGTATTCGCTACCTGTGATGGTGCCTGAACGGTCCGATGCGATGAAAGCGATGAGGCTTGCGATCTCCTCAGGCTTGGACGGCCTGCCAACGGGCACCCCGCCAAGGGACTTCATGATCATCTGCTTGCCTTCTTCGACGCTCACCCCGTGCTCTGCCGCAAGGCGCTTCGCCAGCTTCACTGAGGATTCCGTCTCGATCCAGCCCGGTGATACCCGCACCACGCGTACACCTCTCGCCGCGACCTGCTTCGACAGAGCTTTGCTGTAGGTCGACAGGGCCGCCTTAGCGGCGGCATAGGCCGTTGTCGCTTCGGGCAACGGTAACCGGCTCTGGATGGAGGTGACATGGATCACCACGCCCGCGCCTTGCGCCTCCATTCCCGGCAGGAGCACCCTGTCCAGGCGAACCGCCGCCATCAGGTTGAGGTCGATCTCCTGACTCCACTGTGCATCGTCGAGCACCCGGTAGCCCCCTGCCGGTGCCGAGGATCCGCCCAGCATGTGCACCACAATGTCCACCCCGCCGAGCCTGTCGCGCACGGCTGTGGCGACCCTGTCGCAACCGTCTGGCCGGGTCAGGTCCGCCGCGACGAACTGCGCTTCGGGCATTTCGGGTGGCCGTGTGCGGGCCGTCGTCAGTACATGCGCGCCCAGCGCCTCAAAGAGCCGCACCGTCGCCGCTCCCGCACCGCGCGTACCGGAGGTGATGAGCGCGCGTTTACCCTCAAGTGTGATGAAGGGCTTCATGGAACGATCTCCAGCTTGGAAATCATCCCGTCCGTCAGCTCGAAGATATAGCGCAGGTCGACCGGGCTGCCGGGAAAGGTTCCGGCGAGGTGGCTGGTGATGATGATGCGCCCATCGTCCCTTGCCATCGCGAAGGGCTCGACCGTGTAGGTGTACAGGGTCGAGGCATTGGCCATCCACTGACGGATCGCATCGCGCCCGGCATAGGTGTTGCCTTCGTCGACAACCACCGCATTCGCCGTGAAGCACGCGGCTATCGCTTGGGCGTCGCCCCGCCTGTCTCCTTTGAAATAGGCGTCGATCACCGCGGGAAGGTTGATACTCATGGTCTGTCTCCCGTTCATTTCATTGCCTCGAACATAGTACGTTGACACCATGCTGATAATCGAGACAAAGTGAGATAAGGCGTTGAGAAAATCAGGACAATGTCGATCTACAAACTGTCTGACTTCGATGCCGTTCTGGCGATCAGTCGCCGGGGCTCTTTTCGTGCGGCCGCGCTGGATATCGGAATGTCCACAAGCGCGCTCAGCAATACAGTCGCCAAACTCGAGGAACAGCTCGGCGTACGCCTTTTCAACCGCACCACGCGCAGCGTGTCGCTGACCGGCGCCGGGCGGAGGTTCGTTGACCAGGTAAGCCCCGCGCTTCGTGACATTCATCAGGCGCTCGACGCGGTGCGTGCGCAGCAGGAAACGCCCTCCGGCACGCTGCGCATCAACACGTTCGCCACGGCGGGGCGCGAAATCCTCGCGCCTCTGATCATCGAGTTCCTGAGGCGGTTTCCCGATGTCCGGGTCGATATTGTGACCGAAGGCGCGCTGGTGGATATCGTAGCCGGCGGCTTCGATTTCGGTGTGCGCAGTCAGCCGCTTGTACCCGGCGACATGATCGCCATTCCCATTAGCCAGCCACGCCGCTACGCGGTGGTAGCGACCCCGGACTATCTTGAAGGCCGCGAGTTGCCTCGCGTGCCATCCGACCTCATGGCCCATGCTTGCATCCGCACCCGCCTTCCCAATGGCAGCATGTTCCGGTGGCAGTTCGCGTCCGGGGGCGAGCCGGTGCATGTGGATGTCGACGGTCCGATCACGCTGGACGAGGCAAGCCTCGCGCGCATCGCGGTGCTGGAGTCGCTCGGGGTCGGATTCTTCATGGAGTCCGATGTTCGTGCAGATATCGAGGCTGGCCGCCTGCAGCGGCTATTGGAGGCCTGGACGCCACCGCTCGCGCCGCTTTGCCTCTATTACCCGAGCCGCCGCAACCCGCCAGCGGCCTTCAAGGTGTTCGTTGACCTGGCACGTGAACTGGCCCGCTCCGCACGGGTGAGCTGAGCCCCCTGCGCACGTGCAGGCCTTCGCGAGTTCGCCGCTTGGTCAGGCGGGAGAAAGAGATGAAGTTTAGCTTGGTGAGCGGCGGGGCAACACGACCGCTGACGTGTCAAGAGTGGCGCTTCTATCAGAAAAAGGCGCTGGCGGAGAGGAAGGGATTCGAACCCTCGATACGCTTTTGGCGTATACTCCCTTAGCAGGGGAGCGCCTTCGACCACTCGGCCACCTCTCCACTGGCCGGTTTAGCCGTTATGCCAAACGTCGATCAAGCCAATATATCCGTGAGGGCTGACAAAGTGCCGCCCTCACGGTTTGGCGCTTGCCTCAATACCGGCAGGAGCTGGTGGTGAAGACACCGCCGATATAATCCTCGCAGTCCCGGTGACGCCGGTATGGCGGGTAGTGACGCCCGTAGCGGCTATGCCCGTAGCCGTACTGGCCGCGATGGTGGGGCACCACGATCAGGGGCGGGCAATCGGGGCAGATCTCGGCCATGCGCACCCGCACATCGGCGAGGCGATAGGACAGGCTCTGGAAGCGTTCCTGCGCAATCTGCCAGTCCGCGCCGGAGCGCTGGCAGTAGCCCTCATTGTAGCGGTTCTGGTACATGCAGGCAGCATGGGCCTGACACGACGCGGTGGAGGCGCGGTAGGAGGCATCCAGATCGACCTCGAACGTGCGCACCAGGTCAATCGTCGGCGTGGATGGTCCGAAGGGCGGGCGGGTGCCTGTCTCGGTGGATTGCGAAGTGCTGGTGGTGGAGTGCCGGTCGATATAATGGCCGGGCCAGGGTGCCAGCAGCCAGTTGGAAGACCAGTGCGATGGCGTGGTCAGCGAGCGCGCCTCGCTGCGCATCCGGTTATATTCCTGCGTCAGGCTGCCGACATTACAGATGCGCTCGGCGGTCTCCAGCGCGTGAATGTCGCGGGCGGGCACCGACTGGGGCGCTGCGCAGCCCGCGAGAATGGAAACGGTCGCGGCGATGGCGGAGATGCGGGCCAGGCTCATGGCAGGCTTCCTTCAGCTTGTGCTTGGCACG
>NZ_JBQLZR010000275.1:0-1976 GCF_052168375.1 Glycocaulis sp. | reverse complement strand
CCTGCGCCTTGGCGCGGGCATCGGCGAGGGATTTCTCGTAGGCCTTGACCGCTTCGTCAGCCTGGGCCTTCAGCCCGGCTGCCGCGTCGAGATCGTCGGCGATGCGGTCCTTGCGTTCCTCGATGGTCGAGCCGATCCGCGGCAGCAGCCAGCGCGACAGGAGGAAGTAGAGAACGGCAAAGCTGATCGCCAGCCAGAAGAGCTGCGATGCGAAATAGGTCGGATCAAAGGGCGGAAAGGCCGCTTCCGCGGCGTATCCGGCACCTTCTGTGATCTCTGTCTGGGACTCCTGCAAGCGCAAGGCGTCCTCCCTTCAATCAAGACGACGAAACCGAAGGCCTCATACGCAGTACCGGCCAGGCTCTTGCCCGATGGCAGGCCCGGCCGGAACGCGTGTACTCAAACCGTCGCTGGATGGATCAGACGACGAAGAGCAGCAGCAGGGCGATGAGCAGCGAGAAGATGCCCAGCGCTTCGGTCACGGCGAAGCCGAAGATCAGGTTGCCGAACTGAGCCGGCGCAGCAGACGGATTGCGCAGGGCGCCCGTCAGGAAGCTGGAGAAGATGTTGCCCACGCCGAGCGCAGCGCCCAGCATGCCGAAGGTGGCCAGTCCAGCGCCGATGTATTTTGCGGCTTCCGCGTCCATTTTGATACTCCTCGAGGATGAACGGTTGAGTTGATGCGGGTGAAGATGGATCCGATGCGCCTAGTGGTGACCCGGGTGCAGCGCGTCGGACAGGTAGATGCAGGTCAGCACGGCGAACACGTAGGCCTGGAGGAAAGCCACCAGGAATTCCAGCGCGGTCAGGGCGACGACCATGATCAGCGGGGCCACGGCGCCGACAGCGCCCAGCGCGCCGACAGAGCCGAGCATGATGATGAAGCCGGCGAACACTTTCAAAAGGATGTGACCGGCCAGCATGTTGGCGAACAGACGCACGCCGAGCGTTACCGGACGCGAGATGAAGGAGATGATCTCGATCACGATCACGAAGGGCAGGATGGCGACCGGCACGCCGGACGGCACGAAAATCTTGAAGAATTTCAGGCCGTTCTTGAAAATGCCAAAGCCCACCAGAACCGTCATCACGGTCAGCGCGAGCGCGAAGGTCACGATGATGTGGCTGGTGAAGGTAAAGCCGTGAAAGCCCGGTACGGGGAAGTAGGGCAGCATGCCCAGCATGTTGCCGACCAGGATGAAGATGAAGAGCGTGAACACGAACGGGAAGAAGCGCAGCCCGTCATTGCCCGCGGTCGAGCGGATCATGCCCGCGACAAACTCGTAGAGCAGTTCGGCCACCGACTGGGCGCGGCCCGGCACCAGCGTGGCGCGCGAGGTTGCCAGCGCCAGCAGGCCGACGGTCAGCACCACGGCAGCAACCATGAAGTAGCTGGAGTTCGTGAAAGACAGGTTCAGGCCACCCACGCTCAGATCGGCGATGGGATGGATCTCGAACTGCTTGATCGGGTTGGTGTCAGCCACGCCCGGCCCCTTGACTATGTTGCGGACGCCCGGTTGCCCGGCCCGTCCTGGAAACGTGACGTGCGCCTATCGCGCCACGGCGCGAAGCGCAAGAGCTAGTTCTGCATCGACTTCGCGGCGCGCACGATATTCAGCGCGCCAGCAGCAAAGCCGAGTACCAGTCCGACGAGCAGCCCGAAGGGCGACCAGCCGAAGAAATGGTCCGCCAGGAGCCCCACAAATACTCCGGCAACGACGCCGCCGAAGAATTCCGATCCATAGCGCAGACCGAGTGACCAGCCGGCAGGTGGCGCGTTGTCCTTGTCTGCCTTTGCCTGTCTGGCCTTGAGTTTTTCGGCAAGTCGCTGCTCGAAATCGTCAGGGCCGGATGGGCCGGTATGGTCGCTGGGATTGGACATGAGGGCCTGTTTGCCTCCGGAAGACGCCCCCCGAAAGCGGGCGCACACTATAAGCGCGGTATGGGCAAGTCAAGTGACGGCAGGATGCGTCTAA
>NZ_JBQLZR010000274.1:0-2425 GCF_052168375.1 Glycocaulis sp. | reverse complement strand
CCTGCAGAAAATCTTCTCCAACCTCATTTCCGGCCTGATCCTCCTGATGGACCGTTCGGTAAAGCCCGGCGATGTCATCACGCTGGATGAGACCTATGGCCGCGTAAATGCGCTGGGGATGCGCTTTGCCAGCGTCGTGACGCGCGACGGGCTGGAGCATCTGATCCCGAATGAGGAGTTCATCACCACCAAGGTGATCAACTGGTCGTTTTCTGACGAAGCCGTGCGCATCAAGAAGCCTGTCGGCGTCGCCTACGGGACCGATGTGCCCCATGCCATGAAAGTGATCGTGGAGGCGGCCAATTCTGTCGAGCGAGTGCTCGAAAAGCCGGAGACCAAATGCCTCTTGCGCGGGTTCGGCGACAACTCGATTGATCTGGAAGTGCGCTTCTGGATCGCGGACCCGCAGCAAGGGGTCAATAACGTGTCGTCGGACGTCCTGCTGGCGATCTGGAAGGCGTTCGAGGCCGAAGGCATCCAGTTCCCCTTCCCGCAGCGCGATGTGCATCTCGATGCACGAGGGCCGGTGCGGGTGCAGATCGAGCGGAGCGAGGAATAGGTTTTTGCCCCGGCAAGACGCGCCGCAAGGGCGGGCCGGCAAGGAAACGCTCAAGGCTCCAGCTCGACATCCCAGTAGAGGTAGTCCAGCCAGCTCTCATGCAGGTATTTGGGCGGGAAGCGCCGGCCCTGCCCCTGCAATTGATGCATGGTCGGACGAAGCGCCGGCTTGCGCATCGGCATGCGCGATTGCTCTGGCGTACGCCCACCCTTCTTCAGATTGCAGGGCGAACAGGCCGCAACGATGTTTTCCCAGGTCGTGCGCCCCCCGCGCGAACGCGGAATGACGTGATCGAAGGTCAGCTGGTCCAGCTGGGTCGAGCCGCAATACTGGCACTGGAAGCCATCGCGCAGGAACACGTTGAACCGGGTGAAGGCCGGCGGGCGGTCCTGCGTGACGAAATCGCGCAGAGCCACAACCGATGGCGCGCGCATGGCAAAGGATGGGGAGCGGATTGCCGTCTCGTACTCCGAGACAACATCGACGCGTTCAAGGAACACCGCCTTGATGGCTTCCTGCCAAGGCCAGGTCGATAAAGGATAGTAGGAAAGCGGCTGGTAATCCGCGTTCAGGACAAGGCAGCGCAAATCTTCAGGGGCAGCCTTGAACACACGCATCAGTCCCGCGCCTCCGGCAAAGAGGGCAGCACCGGGCTGCGCGGATGGCTGGCCGGACCGGAACAGGTCCGGCGGGGCAGGCATCCATGGCCCGAAAGCCTATGGCGCATGAGCGTCCTGAAGACGCACCTCCCTCTGAACACGCCCGAAACGCAAAAACGAATCAGGACATCAGGTACGTTGGGCCGACTTTACTCCAACTCCTGCGACAGGCCTATGACACTGGAACCACAGCCCTGTTGCACTGGCAGGAGGAGACATGGTGGCGAGAGGCTCAGGCGGCAAGCGCGGCGCGATAGCGTCCGGCAAGGGCAGCTTTCAGGAATCGGGCGCCCAGCTCCAGCCCGTCCGGTCCAATCGAGTGGGGCAGGCCCTGGCTGATATGAAACTCCGCCCCGTGACCGGCAGCCGCGAGTTGCTGGGCAGCCAGCAAGGTGAAACCGACTGGCAAGACTTCGTCCCGGTCGCCATGGATCAGCATGACGGGCGGGCGGGAGGCCATTTCACCCTTGAGTTTTTCACCGCCCGCCAGAGCGCCCGAATAGCCCAGAATACCGCCGATTGCGGATGGCTGGCGCAGGCCAAGATGCAAGGCCAGCATCGTACCCTGGCTGAAACCGACGAGAGCGAGATCGGCGTGGGTCAGGTTGTGACGGCGCAGTTCGGAGGCAATGAACTGGTCGGCGACCGGCCCTGCCATGCGAACGCCCGCCTCCATAGCGGCAGGGTCCAGCCGGGAAATCGGAAACCATTGATAGCCGCCCGGCGCGCCGGGGACAGGTTCGGGCGCATTGGGCGCAACCCAAGCCGTGTCGGGGAAATCACCTGCCCAGTGCTGCGCGAGGCCTGCAAGATCAGCGCCGTTCGAGCCATAACCATGAAACAGGATGACGAGCTTTTTCGCCTGGCCTGAGCGGGCAGGAATGCGCGGTCCGTCAAGCAGGATCATGTATTGGTCTCTTTGCAGCTCATAGGTATCGTTACCGCGAAATTCGGGGAGGCAAAAATGGAATGGCTGTTGTTGGTTCTGGTGGTTCCCGCCGGTTGGCTCGTTTGGTTCGTTTTCAAGGTTATTCTAGGAGCTGCGGTTCCAAAGCATGTGCACGCCGAAAACGCGCTAAAAATTTACTTGCGAGAATGTGGAATCGAACCGGAAGAGGTTGGCATCCCTGCGATTAAAGAACTAGCGTCGAATATCGCTGAAGTCAGTAGATATGTTTCTCAGGGTCGCCGAACGAGTCATGCAGGT
>NZ_JBQLZR010000273.1:0-17151 GCF_052168375.1 Glycocaulis sp. | reverse complement strand
CTGGCCCCGCAAGACTGGCGTCATGGTGAAACGACTCAACGCTCCCCTTACCCGGCGGACCGTGCTGGGCGGTGCTGCCGGTGCCCTGGCCATCAGCGCCTGCGCGCCGCGCGGCAGTGATGACGGCAATCTGCTGCGCGTGGCCATCGACACCGAGCCGGACAGCCTCGATCCGCTCAAAGGCCAGTTTGCGTCCTCGGCCCTGCTCTACAAGCAGCTGCACGCGCCGCTGACCGAGTACAGCCCGTCTGGCGGGCTGGCACCGGGGCTGGCGCAAAGCTGGCGTTCCGATGACGGACGCCATTGGCGCTTCCGCCTTGCAGATGGCCTGCAATGGTCTGACGGCATGCCGCTCACCGCCGACGATGTGGTGTGGACCGCGCAGCGCGCCGTCGATCCGCGCACCGGCTTTGCCAATCTGGGCGATTTCTTTGCCGTGCGCGGCGCGCGCGATGCCCTTGCCGGGCGGGCACCCGCCAGCGAGATCGGGGTCACGGCCACCGATGCGCGCACGATAGAGTTCGAGCTGGAAACGCCGATTGGCGCCTTCCCGGTGCTGATGCGCGAATTCTATCCCCTGCCCCGCCATGTGATCGAGGCGCGCGGCGACCGCTGGGTCAGGCCGGAAAACTGGGTCAGTTCAGGCCCGTACACCTTGCGCGATGCCAGCGCGCTGACCTACCGGCTGGCCAGAAATCCGCGCTTTCACGCGGCTGGCAGTGTCGCCATCGAGGATATCCGCGTTGATGTCGTCGAGGACGAGGCGACGCGCGCCCGGCTCTTCCGGTCCGGCGATCTCGATCTGGCAGACCGCCCGCCGCCGGAACAGATCGGCTTTCTGCGGCGGGAGATTGGCGACCGCCTGCACGGGTTCGATGCGCCGATCCTGACCTATCTGAAGCTCAATCACCGGCGCCCCGGCCTTGATGATGTGCGCGTGCGCCGTGCCCTGTCGCTGGCGGTGGACCGGCAATTCCTCGCCGAGAACTTCTTCAGCGGCGAGGCAACGCCCACCATCCACGTCATCACGGCGCAGGCCCTGGAAGAAGGCGGGCAGACCGCCCCCGGCCCGGACCGGGAGGCTGCGCGCGCGCTGCTGGACGAGGCCGGATACGGGCAGGACAATCCGCTGCGCCTCGTCCTGCGGGTCTCGTCGGGCAGCCGTGAGCGCCTCGCCATCGCCATCGCCGACGATCTGCGCAATGCCGGGTTCGAGATCGAGATCCTCTCCTCCTACCCGCACGACATCAATCAGGCCGTTGCGGCGGGCGAGTTCGACATGACCGTCGGCTATTTCAACCGCGGCCTCAAATCCGATCCGGACTTCATGCTGGAGCCGTTCGCACCGGGCGGGTTTGCGGACGATACCGGCTGGACAGGGCCGGGCCGGGAACGGTTTGCCCAATTGATGGAAGAGGCCCGCGCCCGTGTCTCGCGCATCGAACGCATGACGGTGCACCGCGAGGCAGAGGCAGTATTCCTAGACCATCAGTGCAATGTGCCCCTGCTGCACGAGCGGGCCTTCTGGATGATTTCCGAGCGCGTGCGGCGGCGTGACGAAAGCCTGCAGCCCCAGCTCTGGCGGGATTTGTCACTCGGGTGACACCTACCCCCTCGCCATGGGGGCAATTTGGCGCTAACACCCGCTTCTAGCATGTAATCAGACTCGATCCGCGCCCGGACTTGCCCCACAAGACCGGCAGCGCGGATGCGCGCGCAACATACGGGATACGCCTCCATGCCCAGACGCACCGACATCCAGTCCATCCTCATCATCGGTGCCGGCCCCATCGTGATCGGCCAGGCCTGCGAGTTCGACTATTCGGGTGTGCAGGCGGTCAAGGCGCTGAAAGAAGAGGGGTTCCGGGTCATCCTCGTGAACTCCAACCCGGCGACGATCATGACCGATCCAGGTCTCGCCGACGCCACCTATGTGGAGCCGATCACGCCGGAAATGGTGGCCAAGGTCATCGAGAAGGAACGCCCCGACGCGCTTTTGCCTACCATGGGCGGGCAGACCGCGCTCAACTGCGCCCTCGAGCTGGAGCGCCGCGGCGTGCTGGAGCTTTTCGGCGTGGAGATGATCGGCGCCAAGGCCGATGTCATCGACAAGGCGGAAAACCGTCAGCGCTTTCGCGATGCGATGGACAAGATCGGCCTTGAAAGCCCGAAATCGCGTGTCGTCCACACGCTGGCCGAAGCCGAAGCTGTTCTGGACGAGCTGGGCCTGCCGGCCGTTATCCGCCCGTCCTTCACGCTGGGCGGCACAGGCGGCGGCATTGCCTACAATGTCGAGGAATACCGCGAGATCGTCGGCACCGGCCTTGCTGCCTCTCCCGTCACCGAGGTGCTGGTGGAAGAAAGCGTGCTCGGCTGGAAAGAGTTCGAGATGGAAGTCGTCCGCGACCGCGCGGACAACTGCATCATCGTGTGCTCCATCGAGAACATTGATCCGATGGGCGTGCACACGGGCGATTCCATCACGGTGGCCCCTGCCCTGACGCTGACCGACAAGGAATACCAGCGTATGCGCACCGCCTCGATTGCGGTCCTGCGCGAGATCGGCGTGGAAACGGGCGGCTCGAACGTTCAGTTTGCCGTTGATCCGAAGACCGGCCGCATGGTCGTCATCGAGATGAACCCGCGCGTCTCGCGCTCCTCGGCGCTGGCCTCGAAGGCAACCGGCTTCCCCATTGCCAAGGTCGCGGCGAAGCTCGCCATTGGCTACACGCTCGACGAGATCGACAACGACATCACCGGCGGCGCAACGCCGGCGAGCTTCGAGCCGACGATCGACTATGTCGTCACCAAGATCCCGCGCTTTGCCTTCGAGAAATATCCGGGCGCCCAGAACCTGCTCTCCACCTCGATGAAATCCGTCGGCGAGGCGATGGCCATGGGCCGCACCTTCCAGGAGAGCATGCAGAAAGCCCTGCGCAGCCTGGAGACCGGGCTTTGCGGCTTTGACGAGATCGAGATTGAGGGCTTTGAATCGGCCGATGGTCCCGAAGGGCGCCGTCAGGCGATCCTCGCCGCGCTTGCCCGCCCGACGCCGGACCGTCTGCGTGTCATCGCGCAGGCCCTGCGCGAAGGCCTGAGCGTGGAGGAGATCGAAGCGGCCTGCGCCTACGAGCCGTGGTTCCTGCGCCAGATCGAGGAAATCGTTCACGCCGAGGAAGACATTGCGACGCTGGGCCTGCCCGCCGACGCGAAAGGCTTCCGCCGCCTCAAGGCCATGGGCTTTTCCGACAAGCGCCTTGCCCAGCTGACAAAATCGACCGAGGCGAAGGTGCGCGAGGCGCGCCGCGCCCTCAATGTACGCCCGGTCTTCAAGCGGGTGGACACCTGCGCGGCCGAGTTCGCCACGCCCACCGCCTACATGTATTCCACCTACGAGAGCGGCCCGTGCGAAAGCCAGCCGACCGATGCGAAGAAGGCGATCATTCTGGGCGGCGGCCCGAACCGGATCGGCCAGGGCATCGAGTTCGACTATTGCTGCTGCCACGCCGCCTTTGCGTTCGCAGACCTCGGCATCGAGTCGATCATGGTGAACTGCAACCCGGAAACGGTCTCCACCGACTATGACACCGCCGACCGGCTCTATTTCGAGCCTCTGACAGACGAGGACGTACTGGAGCTGATCGAGACCGAGCGCGCCAATGGCACGCTTCTGGGTGTCGTGGTGCAATATGGCGGTCAGACCCCGCTCAAGCTCGCCAGCGCGCTTGAGAAGGCGGGCATTCCGATCCTGGGCACCAGCCCGGATGCGATCGATCTGGCCGAAGACCGCGAACGCTTCAAGGCGCTGCTGGACACGCTGGGCCTGCGCCAGCCGCCGAACGCCATCGTGCGCTCGGAAGAAGAGGCGCTGGAAAAAGCCAAGGCCCTCGGTTTCCCGCTGGTCCTGCGCCCTTCCTTCGTGCTGGGTGGACGGGCCATGGAGATCGTGCGCGATCAGGAGAGCCTGGAGCGGTATATCCGCGCCGCCGTACACGTCTCCGGTGACAGCCCGCTATTGCTGGACCGCTACCTCACCGACGCCTCCGAGGTCGATGTCGACGCGGTATGCGACGGCGAGGAAGTGCGCATTGCCGGCGTCATGGAGCATATCGAGGAAGCCGGTGTTCACTCCGGCGACAGCGCCTGCTCCATCCCGCCCTATTCGCTTCCCGCCGAAACGATCGCCGAGCTGCGCGCCGAAACGGTTGCGCTCGCCAAGGCTATCGGCGTGAAGGGCCTGATGAACGTGCAGTACGCGGTCAAGGACGGCGAGATCTTCGTCCTTGAAGTCAATCCGCGCGCCAGCCGCACCGTTCCCTTCGTGGCCAAGGCCATTGGCGCGCCGGTTGCCGGTATCGCCGCCAAGGTGATGGCGGGCGAAAAGCTTTCCGGCTTCAAGATGTGGAACGACACGCCTGAACATGTCGCGGTGAAGGAAGCGGTGATGCCGTTTGCCCGCTTCCCCGGCGTTGACCCCGTGCTCGGCCCGGAAATGCGCTCCACCGGCGAGGTCATGGGCATTGACAGGCGCTTCGAGGCAGCCTTTGCCAAGGCCCAGCTTGGCGCAGGTGTACGCCTGCCGCGTTCGGGCGCGGTCTTTGTATCGCTCAAGGAGTCCGACAAGCCGCAAATGATCGAGTCCTGCCGTCAACTGACGGCGCTCGGCTTCTCGCTGCTGGCAACCGGCGGCACGGCGAAGACGCTGGAGGATGCGGGCGTGACCGTCACCCGCATCAACAAGGTGTTTGAAGGCCGTCCCCACATCGTGGACGCGATCAAGAATGGCGAGGTCCAGCTGATCTTCAACACGACCGAGGGACGCCAGAGCCAGATTGACAGCTATTCCATCCGCCGCACGGCGCTGGAGCTGAAAATCCCGTGCTACACCACCGCATCGGCCAGCCGGGCTGCCGTAAAGGCGATCGCGGCCATCGATGCAGGGGAGCTTGAACCGCGCGCCTTGCAATCCTATCGTTACTAGGACGTCCAGACGGGACGCAAAGAGCGCTTGATAGCGGGATCATTTGGGTCTTACGCTCGCAGGCGTAAAAAGAAACGAGTCCTTACCCCATGCAAAAAATCCCTATGACCGCCGAGGGTCACCGGGCCCTCGACGACGAATTGAAGCATCTCAAATCGGTCGAACGCCCGGCGGTGATCCAGGCGATCTCCGAAGCGCGCGACCATGGCGATCTGTCAGAGAACGCGGAATATCACGCGGCCAAGGAACGCCAAAGCTGGATTGAAGGCCGGGTCGTCGAGCTTGAGGACAAGCTTGCGCGCGCGCAGATAATTGATGTCTCGCGCATGTCCGGCGATCAGGTGAAATTCGGCGCCACCGTCACCATCGTTGACGAGGATACCGAGGCGGAAGCCACCTACAAGATCGTCGGTGATGACGAGGCGGACGTGAAATCGGGCAAGATTTCCGTGTCTTCGCCTATTGCCCGCTCGCTGATCAACAAGGAAGTGGGCGATGTCGTCGAGGTGAATGCACCGGGCGGCCTGAAGTCCTACGAGATTTTGAAAGTCGAGTGGAAATAGGCCGTATGGCCTCTTTGCCTCGAGTGAAATGACGAAAGCCGGCGGAGTGATCCGCCGGCTTTCTGCATGTCAGGTCCTACGCCTGCCGCTAGATTTCCACCGTTTTTCTGGGAAGCGGGTCCATCGCATCAGGACATCCCAGCCAACGCGTCAGCGCCGTCCAGTCGGTGAAAGCCCGGGCATTGACCTCGAAATTGCGCAAGGAGGTCGCCATGAAGATTGCTTCGCGGCCATTACGCTGGCTGGCCAGATAGGCAATCTGGAAGTGAGCTGGCACGAAGAGCCGAAACCGTTTGGCCAGCTCAACAAACTCTGGCGGCAGCAATTTCAACGTCGCGGCGCGGTAGTCGATAATCAGACTGGCAAGGCGCTCGTCCACGATGCGCCGTTCGAGGCTTTGCAGATTTCTGACGGATTTGTCGATGGTGACATCGCCACCGACCGCCACATACCAGACATTGGGGTTCCGGTTGACGAGAAGCCGCGCATAAAGAGATCTGTCCATTTGATCTCTCTATTAAGTCGCAGTTTAAAAAAGAGTTTATCTACTCTTCCGATCGTATCCGAAGGAATTTTCGATAGGTCAGATGTTGCGATAACGAAAGCCGGCGGAGTGATCCGCCGGCTTTCTGCATGTCAGGGCAAGGCGTTGAAGGTCTCGCCCTGACCTGCCCAGAACTGTTCGGGGTCAGTCCTGAACGCGCACGTAGGAAGCCAGTCCGGGCAGAAACGCTGCCGGGTCACGCCGCTCGCCGTTTTCGAGCATTTCGACATGGAGGTGCGGACCGGTGGAAAGCCCTGTCATGCCCACTTCGGCAATGATCTCGCCCGCACTGACACGGTCACCGACGCTGACATGAATGTCGCCCAGATGGGCGTATAGCGTCGCCCAGCCGCCGCCATGGTCGATGACGACGACATGGCCCCAGTTGGCGAGCTGGCGGTAATTGTCTCCGGCGAAGGCAACCTGCCCGCCTGCGGGCGCGCGGATCGAGGAACCCAGCGGCGCGGCAATATCCAGACCGCCATGGAAGGGCGGAACCGGCAGGTCCAGCGAGCGCGGGCCGTATATGGAACTGACACGGCCCTCCAGCACCGAATGGGTAAAGACAGGCGCGTCATTGCGCACACCGGCGGCGAGCGCCGCCTGGGCACTGCCAAGGCCTGCCAGAAGCGCCAACGCGCAAGCCGCTCCGCCTAGCAGGCGCAGTGCATCGGTTTTCGGGGACGGGTTGAGGATATGGGACAATCTCATCTTGAGAGCCTTCTTGTAATCCACGCCAAAACCAACGGTGATGGACGGCCCCGAATCCGCCTTCACCGCATCCAGCAGAGCCCGGGCGTAGAGACGCGCCCTGCCAGGTTCCAGACGGCGCACAACCGCGCCATCACAGGCCATTTCCACCGCCAGCCGGCGGCCACGCTCCAGCGCAAACCAGAACGGATTGAACCAGACCAGCGCACCAAGGGCGCGCACAACAGCATTCAGGCGCGGGTCTGCGCGCCGGGCGTGGACAAGTTCGTGATCAATGATCGCGGTGTCGCCTGCCCGCTGGCCAAACCCGGCCGGAACGACCAGAAGCGGCCGCAACAGCCCGGTCAGGAAGGGCGCACTGTGGTCAGGCGACACACGCACCTCTATCCGTCCCGTTAGACCGGCAATCGCCGCGCGTTCGCCGACCAGAGCAGTCAGGTGAGTGCCGGCTGGCGAAAGCCGGTGAACGAGACGCGCAAGGCGCGCTGATGCCGTCAGCTCCCGCCCCGCTCTCAAGGCAACGCCTGTGAGCCACAGCGCCAGCAATAGCGGCACCATGCCGATGCGCAGGGCCGGTTCGCCTGCCACCGGCGGGAGGCCTTCACCGCCACCAATCCCTGCCGTCTCACCCAGCTCCGGCAAGGTGAAGGCGACCGGAGAGGCATCGGCCAGCAAAGGCGCGAAAAGCGCCAGCGGCACGGGCGCCAGCGCCACAAGAAGCGCCACGCCCCACACGCGGTCCGGATGAGCCCCGGCGCTGCCGTGAAGGAGACGCGCGGCAAGCAGCGCCATCCCGGCAACCGGGATGCTGAGCACGAGCCCCGTCAGCAGCGCGGACATATCGGGCATCATGACGCGCGCCCGCCCTTTTCTTCCGCTTCCAGAAAGCGCTCCAGCTCCTCAAGCTCGGCCTCGTCCAGAAGCGCGCTTCCCGAAAACGCCGAGACCGGCAGGGCGCCGTCCACTTCCATCACGCGGCGGGCAAAATCGCGCACCATGCGCGCGATCAGGTCCAGCTTGTCGGCGCTGGCGGCAAAGACGGCGAGGCCATGGGAGTCGCGCTTTTCTGCCAGCCCCTTGTCCACCATGCGTTGAAGCACGGTGCGGGTGGTCGAATACGACCAGCCCCGCGCCGCACCGACGCGGTCATGCAGCTCACGCGCACTGGCGACGCCGTCGCGCCACAGGCATTTGAGCAGCTCAAGTTCGCTGGGGCTGGGGTTTGGACTATCCATGACATGTTCCTCAAGTTCGCTACATCTGTAGCACACCTTTGACATCCATCAAGACACTTCCTGCACGCCATGCCCCTTGGCGGGCGCACCGCGCACGGGCTAACTGATGCCATGACCGATCCCCGCCACCAGCCTGAGCGTGCCTGTTTCGTCGTCACGGACGGTCGCCGGGGCATGGAGAACCAGGCGCTGGGACTTGCCGAGGCAGTGGCGCGCCTGACCCCGCTGCGAATCCTGCCCGTGCAGGTGCCGCGCACAGGCGCCCTGCCCGATGCCGGACCCATCGCGCCGGACCTGTGGATCGGATGCGGCATGGCGGCAGTGCGCGCCGCTGGCGAACATCGCCGCGCGTATGAACGCGCGGTCTTTGTGTATGTGCAGGATCCGGGCTTTGCCCACCACCGCTTTGATCTGATCATCCCGCCAGAGCACGACCGCATGCGCGGCGGGAATGCCTTTGCGATCACAGGCTCTCCCAACCGGATCACGCAAGAGCGCCTTGGCGAGGCGGAACGCGCCTTTGCCGGCCAGATAGCGGCCCTGCCCTCCCCTCGCGCAGCCGTGCTGATAGGCGGCGATTCACGCCATCACCGCCTGACCCCCGCCGTGGCAGCGGACCTGATGGAGCGCCTGTGCCGGTTCCGGGCCGAAGGTATTGGCCTGATGATCACCACATCGCGCCGCACGCCGGAGGCCTTTGTCGAGGCGCTTGGCCAGCAGTTTGGCGATGATGCGGGCGCCTGGCTGCATACTGGCGACGGGCCGAACCCGTATTTTGCCTTTCTGGCAGGTGCTGACTGGATCTTCGTAACGGAAGACTCCACCAACATGCTGACTGAGGCCGCCGCCACCGGTACGCCGGTCTACCGGCTGGCGCTGGAGGGCAAGCCCGGCAAGTTCGCCCATCTCTACAGCGCGCTGGAGGCCCATGGCGCGGTGCGCCCCTTCCTCGGACGCCTTGACCGGTGGAGCTATGATCCTCTTCACGAAACCGGGAGGGCAGCGCAGGCCGTCCTTGAAATCCTCGACCACAGAGGCGACATCTGACGGCAGTTTGCCGTCTGCCTCCAGACTGGAGCTTTTGAAATGATCCGTCCGCTCGCCGCCGCCGCCTTTTTGGCCCTATCCGCTGCCACGCTGCCCTCCAGCATCGCCCTTGCCCAGGCGCCTGCCATGAGCGAGGTGCGCCTTGAAGCCCGCCCTGACCGCCAGTCGGCGCAAAGCTGGTCTGGCGAGGGACGCACGCTGGTCATCAACCTGCTGACCGAGCCTGAGAACGAGGCACTGGGTTTTGATTATGCTGAGACTGTGATGAGCAATGGCATGATGTACGCCAGTGTGCCGGTGGGCCGGATGACCGGTAGCGACGCCGCCGACACGGTCGCGCGTATCCTGGCCGAAGCCGACGGGCCGGTCGTAATCAACTGTGCCAGCGGCACACGCGCCAGCCATGTCTATGCCGCCAGCCAGATCCGCGCCGGCAACATCACGCGCGACCAGCTTCACCTGATCGACCCGGACCGCGAGTGGAACCAGGAATACCTCTCACGGCTGCTCGGTGAGACACCTGCGCCCGAATCCGGCCAGTAACCAGATCGCCGCCTTGTGCGAACCTGCCTTTATCGTGACTGCCCAGAAGGACAATGCCTGCCATGAGCCAGACCCGCCATTCCAAAGTCGTCATCATCGGTTCGGGGTCGGCCGGCTATACCGCCGCCATCTATGCAGCGCGCGCCATGCTGGAGCCGCTGGTGATTGCCGGGCTTCAACCGGGCGGCCAGCTCACCATCACCCATGAGGTCGAGAATTATCCGGGCTTTGCCAGCGTTATCGAAGGCCCCTGGCTGATGGAGCAGATGAAGGCTCAAGCCGAGAATGTCGGGGCCGAGATCATTGCCGACATCATCGTCGAGGCCAACCTCTCCAAACGTCCCTTCACGCTGAAGGGCGATAGCGGCACGGTCTACACCGCCGACAGCGTCATCATCGCGACCGGCGCCAGTGCCAAATGGATGGGGCTGGACAGCGAGCAGCAATTGCAGGGCTTTGGCGTTTCGGCCTGCGCAACCTGCGACGGCTTCTTCTATCGCGGCAAGGATGTCGTGGTGGTCGGCGGCGGCAATACAGCTGTCGAGGAAGCCCTCTTCCTCACCCGCTTTGCCCGCAAGGTGACCCTCGTTCACCGCCGCGACACGCTGCGCGCAGAGAAGATCGCCCAGGCCCGCCTGTTCGATAACGAAAAGGTCGACGTCATCTGGGACAGCGTCGTGGAAGACATTCTGGCAGAGGGCGAGGTGCCGGGCGTTACCGGTGTCAGCCTGAAGAATGTGAAGACCGGCGAGACCAGCAAGCTGGCAACCGACGGCGTTTTCGTCGCCATCGGCCATGCCCCCGCAACTTCGCTCTTTGAAGGCCAGATCGAGACCAAGGAAGGCGGCTATCTCGTCACCAAGCCGGACTCCACCGCCACCTCCATCCCCGGCGTGTTTGCCGCTGGCGACGTGACGGACGATGTCTACCGGCAAGCGATCACGGCAGCCGGCATGGGCTGCATGGCCGCTCTGGAAGCCGAACGCTGGCTGGCCGAGATGGAGCACCACGCTGCCAGCGCAGGCAAGGCTGCCAAGTCAGACGCGGCCTGACCGCGAGATCGGCGGACACCGTCTGCTCTGGTCTGCTGCACTGCGAATTACAGCGATTTCACGATGGCGTAATGGTGCGGCAGTGTATCGCCCTATATGCACCGCACATCATCAATGCCCTTGGGGGGAGCCATCATGCCTGCACACTCTTCGCTGACACTTATCGCCGTGGCTGCCCTCGCCGCCGGCCTTGCACAATCCGGCACGGCACAAGCCGCCAACCGGGCCGAGACCGCAATTGTTGCCGTCCAGCAGCAGCCCATGCGCGTGTCGGGCATCGACTACGCGGCCTTTGACGACATCCTCGGCGGTATCGTCTTCGAAGCCGGCCGCTCCAACCGCATGCCCGCTCGCGGCCGTGCGATCCGCACCGGCACGCGCATCAACCCGGCCAGCTCCTCGCGCTATCGCTATGAAGGCAACCGGGTCGTCTATCACGCGCTGACGGAAGACCATGTCCAGCAGATTTCCGCTTATCGCGAGGAGCTGGAGCAACTGCCCTCGCAGATCGATTTCGATGCCCTGCCCGATACCGAGCAGCTCGCCTACTGGCTGAACCTGCACAACATCGTCGTCATTGAACAACTCGCACGCGAATACCCGGTCTCGCGCATCAACACGGTGCGCGTCGGCCCTGACCGCCAACCCCTCCATGATGCACAGATCATCAATGTCGGCGGTCGTCAGCTCAGCCTGAACCAGATCCGCTTCGAGATTGTTGGCCAGCGCTGGAACAACCCGCTCGTCATCTATGGCTTCTTCTCCGGCGCTGTGGGCGGGCCGAGCATCATGGGCCGCGCCTTTACCGGCGACCGTGTCTGGTCACAGCTTGCCGCCAATGCGGGCGAGTTCATCAACGCGCTGCGCGGTGTGGAGCTGTCCGAGCGCGGCTATGAGGTTTCCCCGGTCTATTCCGAATGGCGCGAGACGCTGTTCCCGGAATGGCCGATGGATTTGCGCTATCACCTCGAAGCCTATGCCGACTACGGCACGCTGGATGTCGACCAGCGCGAGATGCCCCCGCAATTCCTCAGCTATGACAATTCCATCGCGGACATCACCAATGGTCAGCCGCGCTGCCGTCCGGACTCCACCGCCCTCCTCTACTCCTCTGCAGGCTCGAACGATGGCGGCGCCAACGCCCAGTCCTCGCCCTGCTCCGGCCTGCCCGCCCACAGCGTGCAGTTCGTGCGCGTGGTCACCGAACGGCGCCTGGAATTCCTGCGTCAGGGCCGCCTGGGCTCGGTCACGGTGCGTGACATTCCGACCAATGTGGACGGCGAGCGCACCGATGAACGCGCGGTCGAACGCGTCAATCCGGACGGCAGCCCGGTGGAAGACGGCTCGCAGCGCTAGCCGCCCGGATGTTATAATGTTCCGGCAGGCTTGACTTCGCCTGCCGGAACGCCATCACAGAGACATGACGAACCGTCCTGCTGCCATTTCCGTGAGAGGCGCGCGCTTTGCCTATGCGCGCAAGGCCCCCATCGTTCTCGACATCGAAGCCTTTGACGTCGCTGCGGGCGAAAAAGTCTTCCTGAAAGGCGCTAGCGGCTCGGGCAAGTCGACGCTGCTCGGCCTCATCGCCGGCATCATGGCGCCTACCGCCGGTTCGATAAGCGTACTGGGCCAGCCCATGTCCGAGTTTCCCGGAGCAAGGCGTGACGCGCTGCGGGCCGAACGGCTGGGCGTCATCTTCCAGATGTTCAATCTTCTGCCCTACCTGCCGGCGGGAGCGAACGTGATGCTGCCCGCGCGCTTTTCTGCACAGCGCAACGCAGCCTGCCGGGAAGCGGGCGGCGCCGAAGCCGAAGCCCGCCGCCTGATGGGCCGTCTGCAGCTTGATCCTGAACGATACTGGTCCAGCCCGCCGACTGCCCTGTCGGTGGGTCAGCAGCAGCGCGTCGCCGCCGCGCGGGCGCTGATCGGGCGTCCAGGTCTGGTCCTCGCCGACGAGCCGACCTCCGCGCTCGACGCCGATTCGCGCGATGCCTTCCTGTCGCTCCTCATCGAGGAATGTTCCGCGAGCGGTGCGGCATTGCTCTTCGTCAGCCATGACGGGTCGCTGGCGTCGCGCTTTGACCGCGCCATCGACCTGTCGCAGATCAATCTGGCGGGGGTTCGCGCATGAGCCGCTTTCCGATCCTGTCGCTCGCCTGGCGCTCCATTGCGAACCGGCGCGCCACCGCGCTCCTGACGATCCTCACCGTCGCCATCGCGATGACGCTGTTTCTGGGCGTCGAGAAGGTGCGCCACGGTGCCCGCGCGAGCTTCGAGAACACGATTTCCGGCACCGACCTGATCGTGGGTGCCCGCTCCAGCCCGGTAAACCTGCTGCTCTATGCGATCTTCCATATCGGCGATGCGACCAACAACATCACCTGGGAAACCTATCAGCAGGTGGCCAATGCGCCCGGCGTTGCGTGGACCGTTCCGATCTCGCTGGGCGATTCCCATGCCGGCTTCCGGGTGATCGGCACCGACAACCGCTATTTCGAGCATTACCGCTATGCAGGCCGGCGCGCGCTGAGCTTTGCTGACGGCCGCCCGCTCGATGACCTTTTCGACACGGTGATCGGGGCCAGCGTCGCGCGCGAACTGGGCTATCAGGAAGGCGACCAGATTGTCGTCGCCCATGGCACGGGCCGGGTCGCCTTTGTCGAACACGACAACAACCCGTTCACGGTGGTGGGCATTCTTGCCCCCACGGGTACGCCGGTTGACCGTTCCGTCTTTGTCAGCCTTGAAGCCATCGAGGCCATCCATCTGGAAGGACCGACCGGGGGCGGCACCAGCCTCTCCATGGACGAGCTGCGCGAGATGGACCTGTCGCCGGACCAGATCACCGCCTTCCTGATGGGTCTGGAGACGCCCGTTGCCGCCTTGCGCCTGCAACGCCAGATCAACACCTACCGGGTCGAGCCCTTGCAGGCGATCATACCCGGTGTTGCGCTGTCACAGCTCTGGGGCGTGGTTGGCGTTGCCGAACGCACGCTGGCCGCTGTCGCGGCCTTTGTGGTGATGATGGGCCTGATCTGCATTCTGACGGCCATACTGACCAGCCTGAATGAACGGCGCCGCGAAATGGCGATCCTGCGCGCCATGGGCGCGCGGCCACGCCATGTGTTTGCACTTCTGGTGAGCGAAAGCGCGCTTCTGGCCTTTGCCGGGGCTGTTCTGGGCACCGGGCTGACCTATGCCGCACTGACGCTGGGCGCGCCCATCCTCGAGCAGCGCTACGGCATCCATCTGGGTGAAACCCTGCCGGGTCTCTACGATCTTGTGCTGGTCGGTATCGTCACCGGCACCTCGGCGGTGCTCGGCTTCATCCCGGCCTGGGCGGCTTTTCGCAACTCCCTGGCAGACGGAATGACAATTCGCACCTGACGGGCACCGCGAAGCGCTCTAACGTTCGCGCCATGGATTGGGACAAGCTGAAAACCTTTCACGCCGCTGCCGATGCCGGGTCCCTGACCGGCGCGTCGGACATTCTCGGCCTGTCGCAATCGGCGGTCAGCCGCCAGATTTCGGCGCTGGAGGCGGAGCTCGACATCAAGCTCTTCCACCGTCATGCGCGCGGGCTTCTCCTGACCGAGCCGGGCCGCCTGCTGTTTGAAGCCGCCGGAGAGATTGCCAACCGCGTCGCGGTGGCCGAAGCGCGCGTGCAGGACAGCCGCGACAAGCCCACCGGCGCCTTGCGCGTCACCGCGCCGACGGCGCTGGGCTCGATATGGCTGATCCCGCGCCTGAAGCACTTCCAGGCGCTTTATCCCAAGATCCGCATCAAGTTGTTGCTGGCCGACCATGAGCTGGACCTTGCGGGTCTTGAGGCTGATATCGCCATCCGGCCCTGGCCCTCTACCCAGAACGAGCTGGTACAGCGCCGCCTGATGGAGGTGGAACAGCACCTCTATGCCTCGCCGGACTATCTGGCGAGCCACGGCACGCCGGAGACCCTCGCCGATCTCGACAAGGGCCATGAGTTCATTGCCTACGGCCCGAAAAAGCTCGCGCCCATTCCCAATCTGAACTGGCAGCTGACGATCGGCCGGGAAGCGGGTGCGCCCTCGCGCGCGGCCACCATCGAGGCCAACACGATCAATGCCATGTCAAAGGCAACCGAGGCCGGCTTTGGCATTTGCGGCCTGCCCGACTATGTCGCACTGGAAAATCCTGGACTGGTGCGAATCCTGCCGGACATTGCCGGGCCGACCTTCGATGTGTTCGTGGTGTTTCCCGATGAACTCAAAGGGTCGCGGCGAGTTGCCGCATTCCGCGAATTCCTGGTCGGTGCCGCGAAGACCTGGAAATCGGAAGGCGCTGAATAGGCTTCGATTTTCGCAGCCGTCATGCGTCGCGTATCTTTTACAATCCCGTCACAATGCATTTTTGCATAGCTGATATTCGTTGGAACGTCTTGATGCGGCGGGGCGTTGGCCTCATATCCCGCAGCGAACGGTTTCCCCCGTTTATTCGCATTCCGTCTCCTCCCCGAACGGATATGCAAGACTGAGCCGGAAAGAGCGCCATGCGCCTTCCGGCTCTTTTTTTGCCTATGGACAGGGCGTCAGCCCGGTGCGCAAGTGCGCATTCCGGCTGCAGGTGTGCCGGTCATATGCGAGCCGCCCCATGCCCACCATCTCCTGGCCTCACGTTCTGCCGGTCCTTTTGCTGATCGGCTCCAACCTGTTCATGACCCTCGCCTGGTACGGCCATTTGCGCTTCAAGAGCGCGCCCCTCCTTGCCGTCATCTTCGTCAGCTGGCTGATCGCCCTCGTCGAATACACCATGGCGGTTCCGGCAAACCGGCTGGGCCACAGCGTCTATTCGGCGGCTGAACTGAAGACGATTCAGGAGGTCATCACGCTCACCGTCTTTGTCGGCTTTGCCGCGATTTACCTGAAAGAACCGGTCACAATCCGCCATCTCATCGGATTTGCATTGATTGCGGCCGGAGCAGCGGTGATCTTCTTCAAGCGATGACACAGGTAAAACGATCCCTGTCCCTTGCCGGACACCGCACCAGCCTGGCGCTGGAGCCGGAATTCTGGGCCGTTCTGGACGAGGCCAGCGCCCGTTCAGGCCGTTCGCTTGCGGGGCTCATCGCCGATATCGACGAGGCCCGGGTCCATGCCGGTGATGAGGGCGGTCTGGCGAGCGCCTGCCGGGTATGGGTCTTGCGCCATGTCCAGCAGCGCGCTTGAGTGTAGGCAGAGCTGGCTTGAAGGGGATGGGGGAACGGCCATGACACACCGATATGAACCGGACGCGCAGTCATGAGGGGCAGCGCACACCCGGGCGGCATGCTGGCCGCCATCATCATAGCTCCGGCCTTTGCCGCGTTTCTGGCGGTATTGGGCCTGATCGCCCATTTGCAGATGACCGACCCGGCCGCCGCCGAAGTGCCGCTGGCCGAATATGCCTCGATGGGCCTGAGCGTATGGATTTCCGGCCTGATGTTTGCCTACCCGGCAGCCTTCCTGATCTTCCTGCCACTCTGGCTGGTGTTGAAGGGCGTGCGCCTGTGGGGCGGGTTTACAGCCCTGCTGGCGGGCGGCGTGGCGGGCCTCATTGCCATGATGGCCTATCTCTACCGCATCTATGGTTCGGGGCTGGAGCTGGAACTGACCGGCGGCATTCCGCTGGGAGAACTGCCCCTGATGCAGAGCCTGATCAGCCTGGCCCTGCCGCTGATCGGGGCTGCGTCCGGAGCCGTTGGCGGCCTCGTTTTTTCCAGCCTGGAACGGGCAGGACGATAGCCCATGCGCCAGCCCGTTCCCTTGCAGCTTGTCCTGGCGATGGCGCTGGCGCCGCTGGTGGCCGGCATGGTGGGGGGCATGCTCGTCTGCCTCGGTCTCGCCCTTCAGCTCGCGGCCGAATTCACCATAATAGAGGCGTTGCAGACCGGGCTCGCCATGTCGATCTTCGGCGTGATCATCGCCGTTTTCGTCTGTTATGCCTTTGGCTCGCCGCTCATGCTGGCAGCATGGGCGATTGCCCATTTTGCCAAATGGCGCAGTCCTGTGGGCATGGGGCTGGTGATGGGACTGACCGGCCTGCTCTTCGCCATCCTGTTCTTCTATAACGGGCGTCTGTTCCTTGAAGATTTCGAGTATGATGCGGCCATTGCCCTGCTGGTGACGCTCCCGGCCGGCTTTGCTGCCGGCTATCTCGCAGGGTGGCTGATCGGGCAACTCGGCTATCGCGATGCGCCAGCCGGTTCGGGCGCCTGAACGCAACCCTGCGGGACGTCGACGCGTAAGCCGGTTAAGCTGCACCCGGCCAACACGCCGCAACGCCCATGCGAGGTATGCCATGTACCGCCCCATCGCCGTTCTCACCCTCAGCCTGTCCCTTCTTGCCGCCTGCGCGCCGGCACAGACAACATACGGACCCGCACTTGGGCCGGTCGGGCGGGCCATCGGGTTTGATTCCACCCGCATCACCGATAATCGCTGGCGGGTCAGCTTCACGG